>JANPOX010000057.1:0-6497 GCA_031428235.1 Bacteroidia bacterium
TCTTATTATAACTGGATCATGAACGGGGATTTTCCTTTATACACAAAAAAAATTGTTACTCAAATTCGTCTTAGTATGAAGACAAGCTAGAAATAGCAATAAAACATTATGCACGCACTTGAACCCTTTTATAGCTGGCAACACTTATACATCGCTTCGGAAGATGAGGAATCGCCATTTTATGGCGCAGAATATAGTGAATTTACGTTTACAAATACAGTTTATAATTATTACATCCATCCACAATGGGATGACATGGGCAGCGAAACCCTTTATCTTAAAATTCTGTTTGTTGATTATGATGAAAAATATGCAATCATTGAATTAATCGGGGAATGGAATGATGCCATTAATAATGACATTATGCTTTTTAAAAGAGATATTATTGATGATCTTGCTTTTCATGGTATTAATAAATATATTATCATTGGTGAAAATGTGCTGAACTTTCATCATTCAGATGATTCTTATTATGAGGAATGGTTTGATGATGTGCAGGATGAAGGCTGGATTGTTTTTCTGAATTTTCAAGACCATGTATTAAAAGAATTTAAGCAAGCCAACCTTGATTATTATTTTAATACCGGCGGAGAATTAAATGATTTTGAATGGCGTAAATTTTCTCCCGGCCAGGTATTTGGAAATATTTCCAAGATCATTTCCAAACGACTTTCTTAGATAATTTTATGTAAAATTCAACACCTTCGGTGTTGTTCAATGGCATGTAGTTGTTTTGTTAATCATATTCAGCCCTTTCAGGGTTAGAACAGCAAAGCTGAAGGATGCTTAACTCCGAATGAGTTAAATACAAATAAAAACAAACCTTACAATGACTCTTAACTCTGAAAGAGTTAAAATATATTCATTTAGTACCCTTAATTTTAGTCTAAAAAATAACATTTGTTAATACTTAAAATAGGTATTCCACTTCGCAAAATCTTATCTTTGATACTCTTAAAAAAATAGAATTTGTCTACAAAAAAAGATATATCAACCCTTGATCCTAAACACTTTATAATTATCAAGGGTGCCCGCATGCATAACCTGAAAGGTATAGATGTCGCTCTCCCCCGTAATAAATTTATTGTAATCACTGGTTTATCCGGTTCAGGAAAATCTTCTTTAGCTTTCGATACCCTATATGCTGAAGGCCAACGCCGGTATGTAGAAAGTTTATCTGCTTACGCTCGTCAGTTTTTAGGCCGTTTGGAAAAACCAAAAGTGGATTACATTAAAGGAATCTCTCCGGCCATTGCGATTGAACAAAAAGTAATTTCCCGTAATCCCAGAAGTACTGTCGGAACCATCACAGAAATTTATGATTACTTAAAATTATTATTTGCCAGGATTGGAAAAACATACAGTCCTGTTTCTGGAAAAATAGTAAAACGTGACACCGTTAGTGATGTGGTTGATTTTGTGAGTACTCTTACTAACGAAACAAAATGTTTGATCTTATCAAAATTAGTTGTTCCTAAAGACAGGGATCTTGCCAAGCACCTTGAATTATTAAATCAACAGGGCTTTGCGAGAATTCTGGTGAATGAGCAGATCGTAAAAATTACTGAGTTTGACGCGAAAAAATCAAAAAAGAATGATATCATTTATTTATTGATTGATCGAATTGTTGTGGATATAACAGATGAAGACTTTCAAAATAGAGTTGCAGATAGTGTACAAACAGCTTTTTTTGAAGGCGATGGGGAATGTGATCTGTTTTTAGAAAAACCGGATAAATCATTTGATCCGCATCATTTTTCAAACCGCTTTGAAGCTGATGGTATTTCATTTGAAGAACCAAATATGAATTTCTTCAGTTTTAATAATCCTGTCGGTGCTTGTAAAACCTGTGAAGGATTTGGCAGTATCATTGGAATTGATCCTGATTTGGTTATTCCCAACAAAAGCGTTTCCGTTTATGATAGCGCTGTTGCCTGCTGGAATGGCGAGACCATGTCATCCTATAAAAATCAATTAATAAAGAATGCCCATAAGTTTGATTTTCCAATACACAAACCTATTGTACAATTAACTAAGGAACAATATAATCTCTTATGGGAGGGTAACCAGTATTTTGAGGGGATTAATTCTTTTTTCAAAATGTTATCGAAAGAAAGTTACAAAATACAGTACCGTGTTATGATTGCCCGATACAGAGGCAAAACCACATGTCCTGATTGTAATGGCACACGCTTACGTAAAGATGCCAACTACGTTAAAGTAGGTGATATGGGTATTTCAGAATTGGTACTAATGCCTGTTTCTGACATACATGAATTTTTTAAAAAATTAAAATTAAACGAACACGATACATCCATTGCAAAACGTTTGTTATTAGAAATCAACAGCCGTTTACAATTTTTATTAGATGTTGGATTAGCTTATTTAAGTTTAAACCGTGTTGCCAATACGTTAAGCGGAGGCGAAAGCCAGCGTATCAATTTAGCAACATCTTTAGGAAGTAGTCTGGTAGGTAGTTTATATATATTAGATGAACCAAGCATTGGTTTGCATTCAAGAGATACTGAGCGCTTGGTAGGTGTTTTAAAATCTTTAAAAGCGCAGGGCAATACCGTTATTGTAGTGGAACATGATGAAGAGATCATGAATGCGGCTGACCAGTTAATTGATATTGGTCCGGAAGCAGGAACGAATGGTGGAGAATTAGTCTTCCAGGGCAATCATCAAGAATTATTGAATGATTCAAAAAGCTTTACCGCAAAATATTTAACCAATAAATTGCGCATTGAAGTTCCAAAAACACGTAGAAAGTGGAAAGAATTTATTGAAGTAATAAATGCCACTGAAAATAATTTAAAAAACATTACGGTTAAATTTCCTTTAAACACTTTATGTTGTGTAACCGGTGTTAGTGGCTCAGGTAAATCAACACTGGTAAAAAAAGTGTTGTATCCTAATGTCCATAAGCACCTGGAAGGTTACTACGCAAATGTAAAAAATGATAAGCTATCAGGAAGTTTAAAACAAATTCAGCATGTAGAGTTTATTGATCAGAATCCCATAGGTAAATCTTCACGAAGCAATCCGGTAACTTATACTAAAGCTTATGATGAGATTCGTAATTTATTTGCAGACCAGTCTTTAGCAAAAGTGCGCAACTATAAACCTTCGCATTTTTCATTTAATGTTGATGGAGGTAGATGCGAAGTCTGCGAAGGAGAGGGAACAATTACTGTAGAAATGCAGTTCATGGCCGATATATCATTGCCTTGTGAAGCATGCAATAGTAAGAGGTTCAAAGCAGAGACACTTGAAATTCTATATAAAGGAAAATCAATTTCAGACGTATTGGAGATGACTATTGATGATGCGGTTATTTATTTTAGTCAGGATGAAACTGACAGAGTTTGTAAACGTATCATTGAACGCTTAAAACCATTGCAGGAAGTTGGATTAGGTTATGTTCAATTAGGGCAATCCTCCAGTACATTAAGTGGGGGCGAGGCACAACGGATCAAGCTGGCAACTTTTTTAATTGGAGGAAGTTCCACTACTCAAACCCTTTTTATTTTTGACGAGCCAACCACAGGTCTGCACTTTCATGATGTTGCTAAATTACTTAAATCATTTAATGCCTTAATAGATCGCGGACATTCCATTATTGTGATCGAACATAATTTAGATGTCATCAAATGCGCTGATTGGGTCATTGATATTGGTCCCGAAGGTGGTGAAAAAGGAGGAACGATTGTTGCAGAGGGAACTCCTGAAGAAGTTTCGAAAAGCAAGACAAGTTATACCGCTAAATATTTAAAAGAGAAATTATAAGTTTTTAAAAACCTATTAACAACTCTTTTCAAGTCTTTAAATTATTTGCACCTTTGATTTTTAGAAAAACCTTTCTAAAAACCTATGCAATTAAAATATAAAACCAAGCCAAAAGCCATTCTTTTATTAGAAGACGGTAAAGTATTTGAAGGAAAAGCCGCCGGAAAAATCGGAACTACAACCGGAGAAATTTGTTTCAATACTGGAATGACCGGTTATCAGGAAATTTTTACTGATCCCTCTTATTACGGACAAATTGTAGTGATGAATAATGTGCATGTTGGAAATTATGGTATTGAAGAAAGTGAAGTAGAAAGTGAGAGTATCAAAATATCAGGAATGATTTGCAAAAAATTCAATGATGGTTTTTCCCGTAAACGTGCACAAAAATCAATACAGGAATATTTTGAAAATGACGGTGTTGTTGCGATCAGTGATGTAGATACAAGAGCCATTGTTCGTTATATCAGAGATAAGGGAGCTATGAATTGCATTATCTCTTCTGATAATTCTGATATCAATTCTTTGAAAGCTTTATTAGCAAAAGTTCCAAATATGGAAGGTTTAGAGTTATCTTCCAAGGTATCAACCACAAAAGCATATGAATTAGGCGATCAAAACTCAGATTTTAAAGTAGCCGTTCTAGATTATGGCGTAAAGAAAAACATCTTACGTTGCTTAACTGAAAGAGGTTGTTTTTTAAAAGTATTTCCTATGAAATCTTCAAAACAGGAAATTTTAGATTTTAAACCCGATGGCATCATGCTTGCCAACGGACCGGGCGATCCAGGAGTAATGAGAGATGAGATTGCAATAGTGAAAAGCCTGGTTGAAACGGGTATACCTATTTTTGGAATTTGCTTAGGTCATCAATTGCTTGCGGAATCTCAGGGAATTTCTACTTACAAATTACATGCAGGCCATCGCGGAATTAACCATCCGGTAAAAAATATCATCACCGGTAAATCTGAAATCACTTCACAAAATCATGGTTTTACCATTAATGTGGACGATATTTCTAAAAATCCCCATATTGAAATTACTCACGTGAACCTCAATGATAATACTATAGAAGGAATACGGATTAAAAATAAACCTGTATTTTCTGTACAATATCATCCTGAATCATGTCCTGGACCTTTAGATTCGCGTTATTTATTTGATGATTTTGTAGAAAATATCAAAGCATTTAAAAAGTAAGTGTTTTCTTTTATCTGACAGTTATTAAGAATCTTTCCTTATAAAACGCTGAATTTTAGGCTTTTTTGTTACCTTTGCGGAATGCCAAATTTAGTAGCCATTGTCGGTCGCCCAAATGTAGGGAAATCGACCCTTTTTAACAGATTAACCGAGTCTCGTGAAGCCATTGTTGATGATGAGCCGGGAGTAACTCGTGATAGACATTATGGTAAATCGAATTGGAATGGCATTGAATTTTCAGTAGTTGATACCGGTGGTTATATTAAAGGAAGTGAAGATATATATGAAGGTGAGATCCGTAAACAGGTTCAAATTGCGGTAAATGAAAGTACCACCATATTGTTTATGGTGGATGTGACTGATGGCGTAACACAATTTGATAAAGACGTTGCTGACATTGTTCGGAGAAGTAAAAAGCCGGTTATGCTGGTTGTAAATAAGGTTGATAACAGTGAACGTAATTCGTACGCCGCAGAGTTTTATTCTTTAGGCTTAGGTGATCCTTATTGTGTTTCTTCCAATAGTGGAATGGGAACCGGTGATTTGTTAGATGCTCTTATCAAAACATTTCCCGAAGATTCCGGAGCCATTGAAGGAAGCCATCTTCCAAAAATAGCTATTGTTGGAAGACCAAACGTTGGCAAATCTTCTTTAACCAATGCACTATTAGGAGAAGAAAGAAACATTGTAACTGCTGTTGCAGGAACTACAAGAGATACCATTCATACACGTTATAACAAATTCGGGCATGATTTCTTACTGATTGATACTGCCGGAATGCGCAAGAAGGCAAAGGTGCATGAAGATATTGAGTTTTACAGTGTCATGCGAACCATTAACGCCATTGAAACATCAGACGTATGTGTTTTAATGCTTGATGCCACGCAGGGTATTGAATCACAAGATCTGAACATCATTCACCTGATTGTAAAAAATCATAAGGGAATTGTGATCGTTGTCAATAAATGGGATTTGATTGAAGAAAAAAATACCATGACAACCAAACATTTTGAAGAGCAGATCAGAATTAGTATGATGCCTTTTAAAGATGTTCCTATTATTTTTACTTCGGTTTCTGAAAAACAACGTATCATGAAAGTGATTGAAGTAGCTATGGAAGTGTTTCAAAACAGAACCACAAAAATACCAACAAGCAAATTGAATGAATATTTCCTTCCATTAATCGAGAACTTCCCTCCTCCTGCTGTAAAAGGAAAAATCGTGAAGATAAAATATGTGACACAAATTAAAGACACCTGCGCTTTTGTATTTTTCTGCAATTCGCCACAGTATTTAACGGATGCCTATAAACGATTTTTAGAGAATAAATTCCGCGAAAGTTTTAATTTCACAGGCGTTCCTTTATCCTTTTATTTCAGGGCGAAAAGTTAATTTCAATCAATCTGTTATGAGATCGATTATTTTTTGTTTAAGCCATGTCATTTCATTTTGTACGTCTTGTTATTCACAGGAATTAAAGGGTTTTGTAAAAGACAAAAAACAAGAAG
>JANPOX010000058.1:0-5318 GCA_031428235.1 Bacteroidia bacterium
TTAATTGTAAGCAGTAGTGATTAAAGTCACTGATATTGCGCCGCTTTCCAATAGTAAATCAGATGAAACAACAAAGAAGATCGTTACCCGATTTTTATACTTTAAAATACTTGTTGATAAATTTATCGGTAGTAAATTACAATTTGTCGAAAAATAAACTGTTTTAATCGTAAAATTTAACATTTGTGAATAGTATGTTCACAATTAATTTTTTATTTTAGTAAAATATTTAGATTGAGTATGAAACAAACAGAGAATTCTATTTCAAGCGGTAAAAAGTCCATTCATATACTCTTAGCCGATGATAATAGAGATGACAGGTTCTTTTTTAAAGATGCTCTAAGTGATTTAACCATTCCAACTATCCTTACAACCGTTGAAGACGGTGAAAGATTGATTACATTTTTAACTAAGAATTCTGGTAGTTTACCTGATGTTCTTTTTTTGGATATCAATATGCCTCTTAAAAGTGGTTCACAATGTTTAAGAGAGATAAAAAAGAATAAATTGCTGCAGCACTTACCGGTTGTCATCTATTCTTCTTCGCTTCCAGAATTAGTGGCAGATGAATTATATCGAAATAAAGCACATTACTATCTTCAAAAAACAAATGTGGTTGATTTGGGATACATTTTAAAACATATTCTAACGATGCTGGTGGAGAAAAAATTTGACCGGCCGCCCAGAAATAAATTCACTCTTGGATTAGAAAATGCATAAAAAAAGAGGCTGTCTCAAAAGTGAGACAGCCTCTTTTTTTTTGATTAAACTATACTTTTAAAAGCATAAAGTTAATCCAACATACCCTGCATGTGTTTGTCTGGCAGCTCTAACAAGCACATTATACGTGTCAGGATTTTTGGAAGATTGATTAGCATTTCCATCCACTAAACCATAAAAACCACGGTAACCAAAGTCTAAACGGAAAGTATGCATTCTATTCAGGGCAATTTCCAATCCGGTACCATATGCAGCACCAACATCAGATCCTGAAGCTCCTACTGTTGCTTGCAATGTTTCCGTCTCGGCATTGTCATCACCGTCGGTTTTAATACTTGATCCAAGGTTTACTCCAAACTGAGGACCAGCCACGAAGTTTAAATTCACTATTCTTGTTTTATCTGTATTTAAAGATAAGAGAACCGGAATGTTTAAGTAACTAACGTTTACCTGTCTGTTTAAATTTTTATCTTTATATTTTTGTGAAATATCCAAGTAACTAATTTCCGCCTGTAATCCTACATTTTTTGTAATGTTACCCGCAAGCATTAATCCATAACCTTGGCTTAAGGTTAATTCGCCTTGGATCACATCACCATTATAATTTCTAAATGCTAATGAAGCAAATGTTGGCATGTATCTTACACCAAATTCTCCTCTACGTAAGGGCGCTCTTTCTGGTTTAGGAGCTTCCACTGGTTCAACTGCTGCTGGCGGTGGAGGAGGTGTTTGAACAAGTTTAACTACAGTGTCATGCACTATTTGTGTTTCTTTAATAATTTTAACGGTGTCAGGCTGCTGAGCCGAAACGGTTGTTGATAATAGCGATGTAAACGCTAAGATTGTTCCTAATTTTGTTGAAGTTTTCATGGTTATTGATTTTTTAAAGTACAACTATTTTTTTTTATAGATCAAAGGTACTTTTGAAATCAGGTGTGTCAGGGCATTATTCGATTATGAATAATAATCAATCGCTATTTGGTAAATTAATTGATTTGAAATTTTGATGTGTTGTTTCTAAACAATATTATCAAATTTGAGTTTGATTTGGTATTGTCTTTTCTAAAAAAATGTAATTATTTATAAGTAATAACTATGTGTGTTTTAGGCTTATTTGTTCTGAATTGATATAACTACACAGCAAAATTCTTTCTTAAGCTATTCAATTTACCTTATTAACGAAATTACACTAAACCTTGCTAAAGGCAGCGGTATTTTTGATTATAAATTGAAAAGCCATGAGAACTTTAAACCTAATTTTTATTTTTTTTATAATAAGTGTTTCGTGTTTATTTTCAAAACCACGAAATGAAAAAAAGAATTCACCGGAATTACATAAACAGTTTGCAAAAGCGGAAAATTATTTAAAGCATGATAATTTTTCGTTGGCACTGGATATATATAGTAAATTATATGAAGAAGACAATAGTAATTATAATTTGTGCTACAAACTGGGTGAATGCTATTTAAGAATTAAAAAGCAAGGCAAAGCTGTATTTTATTTAGAAAAAGCTGCCACTTTTATTACTTCTGATTATGATGACGGATCATTGGAAGAAAGGCACGCACCGCTTTTAACTTATATGCTTCTTGGCGAAGCTTATCATCAGATTGGTAAATTTGAGAATGCTATTACTACATACAAAAAATTCAAGCAATTATTGAAAAATGCCAAGATTAAAGAAAATGAAGTTATAAGGGAAACCAATCGGCAGATTGATATGTGTTATACAGCAAAAAAACTTTTATTAAGGCCGGTAAATGCTATTATTAAAAATATGGGTTGCTCTGTAAATTCTCAATACCCTGATTATGCACCTGTTTTTACAGGAGATCAATGCACCATGTTATTTACTACTGGAAGGCCTACCAACATTGGTGGCCAGACTTATGATGCTGGAAAATATTTCGAAGATGTTTATATTTCTTATAAAAAGGATTCGGTTTGGACTCCTGCAACAAATATTGGTGTGCCTATTAATACCGTTGATAATGATGGTGCTGTTTGCGTGTCATCTGACGGGCAGGAGATTTTGATTTTTAAAGATGATAAAGGAGATGGCAATATTTATTCAACAAAGTTAAAAGGAACTAAGTGGTCAATACCTAAAAAACTAAATTCACACATTAATAGTAAATCGTGGGAACCAAGTGCTTTTATCTCAGCCAACGGAAGAACATTGTATTTCACAAGTGATCGTCCGGGTGGTTATGGGGGAATGGACATTTACAAAAGTGAAAAAAATTCAGATGGTGATTGGGGAAAAGCAGTGAACCTTGGTTCCTCTGTTAATACAATTTATGATGAAGATGCACCATTTCTTCATGCCGATGGTGTTACTTTATACTTTAGCTCTAATGGTCATGAAACTATGGGTGGCTTTGATATTTTTGAGAGTTCATTAATGGAAGGTGGAAAGTGGTCTGAACCAATAAACATTGGATATCCGATTAATTCACCGGATGACGAAGCATTTTATGTATTATCACCAGATAAAAAAACAGCATATTATACCTCAGTAAGGGAAGGTGGTTTAGGGGAAAAAGATAATTATGTAATAACCTACCCTGATGTTAGAGCCAATTCACTGGAACTCCAAAAAGGATTGATTCTGGATCAGAATCAGTTGGTTGCCAAAAACGTAAAGATTACAGTTTCGGATAATCATACTCATGAGCTTGAAGGGATTTATTATCCGAATGAAACAACCGGAAAATATTTATTTATGCTTGAGCCTGGAAAAAGTCATAATATAACTTATGAAGCAGACGGATTCCTATTCTATTCAGAGAACCGTTATGTTTCAAAAGCCGACGATTACAATGAAATTGTAAAATCAATTAAGCTGCCACCGATTACTCCTGGCTCTCATGTAGTGCTGAACAATATCTTTTTTGATTTTGATAAGGCCACACTGAGACTCAACTCAAAGTCTGAATTAACGAGGCTTTATGAATTTTTGTTTAACCATCCTAATTTATCCGTTGAAATCATTGGGTACATAGATGTTGATAATACAGATGATTATAATATTAAACTTTCTACAGAACGTGCTAAAGCAGTCGTTAATTATTTAGTAGAAAAAGGAATCAAGAAAGAAAGGATGCTTGCGGACGGTTGTGGAGAAAAGGCTTCGTTTGCGGATCAGAAAAACAATGTTAGTTATTCACCCAGAGTTAGGCAATTAAATCAAAGAGTTGAATTAAGGATCACTGAAATAAAATAGTTATGGACGAAACGCAGGAACAACTTTTAAAAAGATTAACCCTGTTAAAACAAAAAATCAGGGAACTGTATCCGGAACTGTCAATAAAGATGGCAGAGGAATATATAATTCAAAATTATAAATCAGAGGAGCAATCACATGAAAATGACCCCGATGGGTTACTTGTACCAATTCATAAGAAAAGTGCATAATAACTTTAATCGTTAATTTATTTATAATAATAGATAATTAAATTAAAAATTATACCTAAAAATAAACGATAAAAAAACAATTTAAAATCAAAACACTTATGAATTACCTAATTCCAATTTTTTCAGCTATTATTTTATTGGCTTCTTGTAAAGATCAAAACACAGAAAATGTTCAGGCTAACCCTGAAAGAGATTCCTTAATCCAATTGACAAATGATAATGAAGAATCCCTAAATCAGTTTATCGCTTCATTTAACGAAATTGAGCGAAACCTAGATTCCGTAGCGGTAAAACAGAATATAATTTACATGAATTCAGAAAAGGTGGGACGCGATTTAAAACCCGCTCAGAAAGAAAGAATCATTGAAGAGATAAGGGCCATCAATCAATTAATGGAAGAAAATAATGAAAAAATTGAAGGCCTTAAAAAGAAATTAGCGAGAGCAAATAAAAAGAATAGTCATTTGGATGAAACAATTACGATACTTACAAATCAATTGGCGCAAAAGAATGATGAATTGATGGTATTAAACGAACGCTTAAATGCAATGGATAATGAAATAGCCCAATTAAAATCTACAGTAGATACTTTAAGGATGCAAAATAATTCTAAATCTCAAACGATCAATGAAAATGTAACGGCACTGCACACTGCCTACTATGTGATAGGCAAAGCAAAAGAATTACAGGAAGCAAAATTAATTGATAAATCCGGGGGATTGCTTGGTATTGGTAGAACGCCTAAATTAAGTGTGGACTTTGATAAGGAAAAATTCACGCGCATTGATTATACGCAGGTTTCCAGTATTCCTGTAAATAGTGATGGGGTAAAAATCATTACAGTGCATCCGTCTGATTCTTATACATTAGATAAAGATAAAAATACGGTAAAGAATATTGTGATCACTAATGCAGAAAAATTCTGGAGCGCCTCAAAATATTTAGTAATTATAAAAAGTTAGGGCAATAAAACCCGTTCAGCTATCATTAATCGTGTTGAACGAATATCACTCTTATTGCGCATTAGCAGAAGTATATTTGAGAAATAAAAATAAAAGTTAAACAAATAAAAATTAGAAATTATGAGCACAGGTAAAATTTTATTGGGTGTATTAGCAGGCGCAGCCGTTGGTGCATTAGTTGGTGTTTTAATGGCTCCTGACAAAGGAACTGAAACAAG
>JANPOX010000059.1:0-3616 GCA_031428235.1 Bacteroidia bacterium
AAAAAATACAAAAAATCAATAAAGGGTTTATTCAGTAGTCAAGACCCTGAAATGCAAATGAACACCCATAATTTAAACCATATATTTTTTCTTATGCAAAAAGCAGGTGTTCAAAATTTTTATACAGAATTTACCGACCATGGAGGTAATCTTGGTGTGTTCTTATATTTTCAAAAATAAAATTTTGCTTGTTTAATAGTTTTTCGCTCTAGAAATTTATCTTAGTAAATGTGTGATAGCAATATGTGCTGCAAGCATTGTGGCGTATCGGCGAGTAAAAAGCCAAACTAAGTCGCATGCATTATAGATAAGTCTTTAAAGATAATAACTATTAGCGCAGCAACATAGACTGAGTTTTCTTAATTGGCTCCATAGAAGCAGAAAGCCAAAACACAAAGCCACCGCCTCATTTCTGCTGTAGGTTACATTCCCGCACCTAAGGTAATCGTGTCAGTATCTCTACGCCATTAGGGAGTGGAAATGCTTTCATGTCTAATAAAAAATTAAAAGACAATTTTTCTAACGATTTAATAGGTCATAAAAACCACCGACTTATAATTTATGGTTTTAAACCTTTTTATTTTATGGTCGGAATACTGTCAATTAGAATACCTGCATCATACTTCTTTTTCAGAAAAATTATTCCAGAGGAATTATAAAAATCCCACACACCATTACGCAAGGGCTGATAATATTTAACTACGCTTATTCTTTGCTTTAAAGTAGTACCATCAATAACATACTTGTAAGAAACTAAAAGTTCAAGCGAATTAATATAATTCCCTTGTTCAATAAGAACTGAATCTTTTGAAAAACATTTTATATGCATTTCGCCTCTATAGCTCTTCACATATATTTTTAAAAGCCTTGTATCGTCAAGCCTTCCCCATATTGTTGCATTTACTTGTTGAGGAATAAACGTATATCCGTAATCAGCAATTTTAATTCTGTATTTTTCTTTTTCAAAAAAAGAAAATGAAAGGCAAATAAGCCCCAAAATAATTATAAAACTTACTTTCATAAATAAAATTTTATTTAATAACCCCCGATACATTAGTAGCAAAATTAAAATCTTTTGATGTTGATATATTAGGTGTACCTGCGGGATTACTCCTAAATTTATCATTGGTAATAATTTTTGTTTTTATACCCAAGGCTTCTAATTTATCGGCAATTTTTTGCACATAGCCTTTATTTGAGCCAACTGTTGTAAACACTACATTTGTTTTAATATCTGCTGCCTTTGGGTTTGCAGATTTAAATTCATTGACAATTTTGTTGACATCTCCTATCACAATATTTCCCAATATTTCAGGATTATTACTACTATTGTCAAATGCCTCCCGGGGCTTATTCGATGCCGGATTATTAACTATTGAAAATATTTTTCTTCTTGTTTCGAGCTGATATTTTTCGTCACTAAAATCATCCCTGAGAGAATTTAGTGTTTGTCCCCTGTCTCCTTTCTTCCCGCCATAATCAACCCCAAAAGGGTTAAGCATTTCTTGATTAACTTCCAATTTTGCAGTTTTGTATATTTTATCTTGTTCTGCATCTAAACGCGGTAAGTGGTCATAGGTAGTAGGTGCGTCTGCATAAACATTTCGCACTAAAACGTCTTGTTTCCATTTTTTTATACCGTTATGATGTAGGTCTTGGTTTACTAATTTTCTAGCGTCTTTGTCTTTCAAAATTGTAATAGTAATTTCCTCAACTTGTTTATTCTTGTTATAATATTTTGTAACTACATATTTTTCTAATCCATCTAAATCAATTGCCCAAATAGGCTGATTTTCTGCAAATTGATAGGGAGTCAGCATTGGATAACTTCTTGTAAGTGGATCAACTGACTTAAATCTCATGATTCTTGGATCATAAATTCTGAAACCATAATCATATTGTATTGGATCGTTGTCTAACTCTTTCCCATTAAAACCATAACGATAATCACTATTTGCCTGTGAGTATTCTCTTCCGGGCATGGTCATACCGAACGGATAATATCCGTTAACACTATGATCCTGTGATTAACCTCAAAGAACTGAAAAATGTCCTATTCAATAAAGCTAATGAAATTAGATATTAAATAGGAGTAGGGTAGTTTGTAATAAAACAAAAACATTGCGGTAATTGCCCCAACAGAAACCCAACACAAAAAACCCCTCGCCTCATTTCTGCGGTAGTGACTGCATCTCTGCACCATTAGGTGCAACTTTTATTTCAGTGAGCATCCCTAAACTACTAATACCATAAAGATGCAATTCTTTTTGAACTGCAGTAGCCTTGTTTAAAGATTCATAAACACTCATTACATTGCCACTTTCATCTCTTACGTACAAAATGGTTTTATTACCAACAGTCTTACCTACCCTATTACCCGCTGAATCATACTTATAAGTTATGCTTCCAGACAGAGCGAACAAAAAACAACCCCAGCCTTGGAACCAAGGCGATGGTTTTTTATAACTGATCGTTTTAATTTTTTTTTATTTCGCTACAGCTTTATAGGCCGCTGGCTCTAAAACAGCGGCGGCAGTATGAGGGAACCCTCCACTGGCGACTTTCCGACCACTTACCGGCAGCGGCAGAAAATTACTTAGTGATATTTTACAACTTCATTTCTTAATAATATACTCTCGGCTATAATATAATTTACCATACTGTCCTCTGTAATCAGGCTAAAAATATTAAAACCCTCTTCAATATTGAATTTCTTGTTTAATTCGATAGCATCATTTGTTCCTTTCATAATTTTCAAAATATCATATTTTGTGTTTGCCCGCCAGCTTATATTTCCAATAATTGCGAATACATTTTTAAAGTGTATTTCAAAATTATGATAATAGGAAAAATCTTTGCTCGCTGCAACTATAAGAGTTTGATCGTTAAAAGATAATATTTCCAGTTCTAAAAAGTCATAAGTTCTAGATAGAAAATTTATTTCTGTTATAGTAGTTTCCATTATTTATTTCTATTTATTTGGTAAAGGTATATGTGTGTCATTTGCGGCTTCTGGATTTTTTCCCGATTTTAAATCTGATGATTTATACCAGTTTCCTTTGTCATCTGCATATTCCCATCCTTTACCCTGTCCATTCTCATCTTTGCCCTGTTGTCTCCTTGACACTCGTAAAGTACGCCCAGTAGCAGAATTTGATCCTAAAGGTGCACCTGCATCCTTTTCATGTATCCTCACTTCATAATCGTACCCATCTTTATCAGACCATTTTTCTTTGAATTCGTTTTTCTCATTTTTTTGACCTTGTCTTTTCAATGCCCTATTTAATAAATTACGTGCAGGTGAATTATCCTCTTTTGACATTTTGTAAATACCATACATAGTTCTAATTCCAATGCCTGCTTCTAGTCCTGTAATTGTCGCAGCAGCAATAAATACGGATGTTGCCATCGCATCGACTAATTCACCCGTTAATCTTGCTTGTATAGCATTTTGTGTTTCAAACTTTACAAACTCACCGCCTCTAACAAAATTTTTAAGCTTACCAGGCGCAATGTGCATTACACCACTTTCACTATTTGCATTATTTAAATAATAATAATTACCCTGATCATCACTATGAATAAACCAACTCTTTTTTGTCCATTTATCATAAAC
>JANPOX010000060.1:0-17677 GCA_031428235.1 Bacteroidia bacterium
AACTGCAATTGAAGCCGGTGCAAAAGAAATAAGTCCTATTGAGGACAGGGACTGGGCAGACAGTGTTGGGTATCTTGCAGATTTTGATGGGCATATTATTGCTTTTTCTAAACGAATAACTCATTAATTTAAAAACGAAAATTATTATGGAAACCTATATTGCCATTTTAAGAGGGATTAACGTAAGCGGCCATAAAATGATCAAAATGGAAGCGCTCCGAAATATGCTGGAAGATCTGAAGTTTAAAAATATTAAAACCTATATTCAGAGTGGAAATATTGTTTTCCAGGACAAAAAAACAGATTCGCATAGCCTGGAAAGAAAGATCTCAAAAAAGATATCAGAAACTTTCAATTTTGAAGTGCCCGTTATGGTGAAGGAAGAAAATGAACTCATGGAGGTATTAAACAATAATCCTTTTCTCACTAAAAGAAAGGAAGATATCACCAAGCTTCATGTTACTTTTTTATCAGAGATTCCTGAAAAAGAAGCAGTAGAGAAAATAAAGGAAGGACTGTATGCTTCCGATGAATTTATAATAAAAGAAAAAACAGTGTATTTATTTTGTCCGAATGGTTACGGCAATACAAAATTGAACAACACCTTTTTTGAAAATAAACTAAAAGTGACCGCTACAACCCGTAATTGGAAAACGGTAACAGAACTGGTGAATATGGCAACTCAACTATCTTTATAGAAGACAGATGATTGATTATTCATTATTATTAAAAAACTTCGGGAAGCATATTTCCCTTACCAAATCAGAACAAACTTATGTAGTTTCATTACTGGAACCCGAAACACTACCCACTAAAACATTTTTTTTAAAACAAGGCGATGTATGTAAACATTCAGTCTTTGTATTAAGCGGCTGTTTGAGAGGTTTTACCATTGATAGTAATGGATTTGAACATGTACTTAGTTTTGCACCTGAGGATTGGTGGATTGGAGATTTATTCAGTTTATTATCCCAAAAGCCAGGTACATTGAACATTGAGGCAATGGTGGATTCAGAAATAGTTCTCCTATCAAAAAGCAATCAGGAAAAATTATATAGTAAAGTTCCAAAATTTGAACGCTTCTTTAGAATTATTTCAGAAAACTCATTGGTAGCATTTCAACAGCGTTTAAATGATAACCTAAGTTTAACTGCGCAGGAACGTTACTTGAAATTCTGCAAAACCTACCCGCAATTGATCCATAGTATTCCTCAAAAACAAATTGCCGCTTATATTGGTGTTACTCCCGAATTCCTGAGTAAACTTCGGGCAAAATATGTAAAAAGTAAAAGTATTTCTTAATCTAGGTTAATAGTTTACGTTTGCTATATCTGTACCTTTGATAAATGAATCGAAAAGAATTTTTAAAGAAAGGTTTCCTGGGGGCAGGAATTTTTGTTACCTCATCCGCCCTGGCTAATGTTATTAAAAATGACATTGACGAATTAAAAGAACTTGAAATTTTAGGATTTAATCATATACCAAACACAATATCAACTATTATGGAAAATACGATCTTACACAAAGCAGATAGCCGTGGCGATGCAAACCATGGATGGTTACATAGTAAACATAGTTTTAGTTTTGCAAACTATTACAATCCTGAACGAATGCACTTTGGCGTACTCAGGGTTTTAAATGATGATACGGTGGCAGCAGGCATGGGTTTTGGAACACATCCTCACGATAATATGGAAATTATCAGTATTCCATTAGAGGGAGACTTAGAGCATAAAGACAGTATGGGTAATACAACAGTTATTAAAAATGGCGACATCCAGGTGATGAGTGCGGGAAATGGTGTACAGCACAGTGAATACAATAAAAATAAAGAACAGCCTGTGAAATTTTTACAGATATGGGTTTACCCCAACAAAAAAAATGTGACACCACGTTATGACCAGATCACTTTGAAAGAAGAAGACCGACATAATAAATTACAACAGATCTTATCTCCAAACCCAAATGATGAAGGAGTTTGGATCCACCAGAATGCCTGGTTTCATTTAGGGAAATTTGATAAAGGCATTAACACGGATTACAAATTAAAGTCAAAAGGAAATGGTTTATATATCTTTAATTTACATGGTGATTTAATGGTTAATGAACAGGAATTAAATTCACGGGATGGTTTTGGGATTTGGGATATTGAAAAAGTAAGTTTAAAAGCCAATACCGATTCTGAATTTTTATTAATGGAAGTACCAATGAATGTATCATAAAATTAAAAAATAAAGAAATGAAAATATTAGCCTTTGCCGGAAGTAACAGTAAACAGTCCATTAATAAAAAACTGGCGAATTACGCTGCCCATTTATTTGAAAATTCTGAAGTTGATCTTATTGACCTGAATGATTATCCGTTACCTTTATTCAGTGTGGATGTTGAAAAAGTAGTCGGATTCCCTAAAGAAGCGGAAGCTTTTTTAAAGAAGATCGAAGAGGCTGACTTTATTGTTTTATCGCTTGCCGAAAATAATGCATCTTATAATGTTGGATTTAAAAATGTATTTGACTGGGCTTCCAGAAAAAATAAAAAAGTTTTTCAAAATAAGCCCATGCTTTTAATGGCAGCTTCAGATGGAGGAAGGGGCGGTTCTTCTGTTCTGGAATTCGCGGCAAAAACATTACTTCATTATGGCGCCGATATCAAGGCTACTTTTTCTCTTCCAAAATACTATGATAATTTTGATGAAACAAAAGGGATTACAAACGAAGAATTAAAACAACAACTTTTAACACAGGTAAAACATGCAAGGCCCTAAAAAATGGAAAATGGCAGTATTGATTTGGCTTGCTATTTATCCTTTGATCACGCTTATATTTATACTTCTTGGCCCTCATTTAATCCGAATTAATCCTTTGCCTTTGCGTACCTTGATTATAACCCTAGTTGCTGTTCCCATTATGGTATTTATTTTGATTCCTATTTTACAAAAACTTTTACAAAACTGGTTAACTAAATAATCATGGAAAATCTCAGAAAAATACAATCCATTCATTCGGCTCCTGAAATAATGATGGGTTCCATTAAATTACGACAGGCGTTTCCTTTAAGAGGAATCGAGCAAATAAGTCCGTTTATTTTATTGCATCATTTTGACTTTACTTACAAGCCGGGCGAAAATGATTTTCATGTTCCTCCACACCCTCACCGCGGATTTTGTCCTATCACTTTTATGTATGAAGGTTCCATTGAACATGAGGATTCTTTAGGAAATAAGAAAGTAATCGGAGATAATGAAGTGCAATGGATTAATGCAGGGCGAGGGTTGATTCATAGCGAGAAAGCAGATAAGGAATTTATTGAGAAAGGCGGGAGGTCACAAGGAATTCAATTATGGATCAATTTGCCAAGAGTTAAAAAAATGAATCCTCCTTCCTACCAGCCAATTACAAAGGATGAAATAGTTTTGATTGAAAAAGAAGGAGTTCAATTACGCCTTGTATCCGGAAGTTATTTAAATAAAAAAGGTCCGGCGCATTCTGAGGTTATAACAGCCATGCTGCATATGAACGCCAAGAGTGATTTTACATTTACATTTCCTAAAATTAATAATGTTTGTTTTTATGTATTGGAAGGCGAGTTAAACGTAAACAATACGGATATTATTAAACAAAACGACACTATTATTTTTGATAATATGGAAGGTGATATTAGTTTGAAGGCCATACAAAATTCGAAGTTATTGATTATGTCAGGCGAACCGATTGATGAACCATTAGTATCCCACGGACCATTTGTTATGACCTCCGAAACAGAAATATTAGAAGCGATGCGCGATTACCAGCAGGGAAAAATGGGATTTTTACCGTAGAGATATAAAGCATACTCATTTAAACAAAAAGGTGTTGAATTTATTCAACACCTTTTCTTTATTTTATATTTACTTAAGCTTTACTTCCCAAAGGTCCCAGTTACTGTCAAATCTGTACCATGTTCCATTCAGATCCTGCCATGCGCGATTGGAAACATCTTTCCAGTTTGTACCATTTTCACTGTACATTAATTTGTTACTGTAAATGCACATCCATCTGCCGTATTTATCGTGCCATACCGCTTCAGTACTTGAATTGGTCCATTTTTTCTTATTATAGGATAATTTGAGCGTATTGTCTTTATTATCAATTTTATACCATACATTATAATTACCCATCCAAATACCAACTTCTGATTTCATCCAGGATGATTCAGCCGGGATCGGTTCCAGGTTTTTATCTTTCCCGTCAGGATTTCCTGCAAAACTTACTTGCACGATAGCAAATAGAATTAATATGAGTGTTTTTTTCATTTTCAATAAAATTTAATATTCCTCCCCGTTAAAACGAGTCTTGGGTTTATCAGTGGCTTATTTCTTAACAACACGTTATAAACAACTTTTCAACAAAAGTAGATCGTCTATCAACGGAATTTAAAAGCTTATAAAACAAGATTTCAAAAACATGCTGTTAATAAACTGAATTTTGGGATATAAATGTCCAAGAGAAATATTTGCCTCCACAAATAAAATTCCGTCTTCTACTTTTTAAATTTTCCTTTCAGCGCAGCTAAAGCCGACATCATATCATTTGGGTCATAGGCAGCAACTTCCTCTTTCTTCTGAACCGGTTTTTTTGAAGATACGATTCCTTCTCCTTTCATAGATAAAGCAATTCGTTTTCGCTTTACATCGCATTCTGTAACATTAACCCAAACCTGTTGTCCTACTTTTACAATAGAACTTGGGTCATCCACAAACGTATCGCTTAACTGCGATATATGAACCAAACCATCCTGGTGAACTCCAATATCTATAAAAGCTCCAAAATTAGTCACGTTAGTAACAATTCCGGGCAAACGCATTCCTTCACGAAGGTCTTCCATACTATGAACACTGTCATCAAAACTAAATACTTCAAATGATTTCCGTGGATCTCGTCCCGGTTTTTCTAATTCAGAAACAATATCCTTTAAAGTTGGTATTCCAATTGTTTCTGTAACGTATGTATTCAGGTTTATTTTTTTTCTGAGTTCCTTGTCTTTAATTAAATCATCAATGCTGCAATTTAAATCACTAGCCATTTTTTCAACAATATGATAAGCCTCAGGATGTACTGCACTTTTATCCAATGGATGAACCCCATCTCTGATTCTTAAGAAACCGGAACACTGTTCAAATACTTTGTCACCCATCCTGTTTACTTTCAGAAGTTCTTTACGGGACTTAAATGCACCATGCTCATTTCTATAATCAACAATATTTTTAGCAAGCGTTTCGCCGATGCCGGAAACATAAGACAATAATTGCTTGGATGCTGTATTGAGTTCAACCCCTACCCCATTCACACAACTCATTACCACATCGTCCAGTTTATTTTTCAAAGCTGTCTGATCAACATCATGCTGGTATTGTCCCACTCCAATAGATTTAGGATCCAGCTTCACCAACTCTGCTAATGGATCTGCCAACCTGCGACCAATAGAAACTGCTCCCCGCACTGTAAGATCATACTCTGCGAATTCTTCCCTGGCAACATCTGAAGCCGAATAAATAGAAGCTCCCGCCTCACTCACCATAATAACAGGAATCGTTTTTGGCAATACATCAATGCTGCGAATAAATTGTTCAGTCTCCCTTGAAGCAGTACCGTTACCAATCGCAATGGCTTCCAACTCATATTTTGCACATAATGCCATTACCACATGTTGCGAATCCATTACTCGGCGTTGTGGTTCATGCGGATAGATCACAGTTTCTTCCAGTAATTTTCCCTGTGCATCTAATGCCACTACTTTGCAACCTGATCTAAAACCCGGATCAATGGCCAGCATCGATTTTTGTCCTAATGGAGAAGCTAATAACAACTCTCTCAAATTATCAGCAAATACCTGTATGGCTTTTTCATCAGCCGTTTGTTTTGTCATCAATCGCATTTCAGCTTCTATACTCGGTTGAAGCAAACGCTTGTATCCATCTTCAATTGCCAAACTAATTTGTTCAGCGCATTCATTGCGTGATTTTATAAATTGTTTTTTTATTTGCTCATGCGCTGCTTCATCATCAATCACAATATCCAATATCAAAAAATCTTCTTTTTCTCCGCGTCGCATAGCCAACATTCGATGACTCGGACAAGTCATTAGAGATTCTTCCCATTCAAAATAATCTTTAAACTTTTCGCCTTCTTCTTCTTTACCTCTTATTACTTTTGTTTTAATCACTGCTGATCTTTTGAATAGGGTTCTCATACCTTCCCTTACTACGGCATCTTCACTTATTATTTCTGATATAATATCCCTTGCTCCTTGTAAAGCTTCGTCCGGATGTTCTACACCTAATTCTTTATTTACAAACTTCAATGCCTCCGGAAATAACTCTTTTGTTTCCTGCGCTAATATTAATTGAGCCAACGCTTCCAGCCCTTTTTCTCTGGCTACAGTAGCTTTTGTACGGCGCTTAGGTTTATAAGGCAGATATAAATCTTCGAGCGTTGACAAAGTTTCGGCTGCAAGAATTTTATCAGCTAATTCCTGGGTTAATTTCCCTTGTCCTTCAATGGATTTTAAAATACTTTCACGGCGTTGTTCAAGCTGGCGCAGACGTTCAATTTCATTTTTGATTGTCATTACCAGCACCTCATCCAAACTCCCCGTTACTTCTTTACGGTATCTTGAAATGAAGGGAACTGTTGCTCCTTCATCTAATAATTCAACAGTGGATTTTACTTGTTTAGCATCTATTTTAAGTTCAGCTGCAATTTTAAAAAATAAGGAAGTATCAGTCATATAAAGTGTTTAATTTTTTAGTGTTAATGTTTAATGATTACCGTAATAAATAGCAATACTCTTAAACAAATATAAACCTATAAAAGCCCTGTTAGCATTGGATTTATCAACAAATGAAAAGCTAAAAGCATGAAAATCAAGCGCATTATAATACCGTATGTTGAAATAAAAATGACTTGAGTTTAGTCAGTAAAAACTTAATTATTTATTTGTTCTCAAAAACCTCTACTTCGGCCAAAGGACTAAACAAATAAACTGAACCTGTACTTATTTCTTTACAACGATACCGCTTCCTTAATTTTTCTCCTTTTTCAAAAATACGAGATCCGTTGTATAAAAAATGAGTCCGGTATGGCAAGTGCTCCAATAAAATTAGATGGCCGTTAGTGTCATTAGTATCATATAATTTGAGAGTTCGCATCAATGTCATATCGCTACAACTTGCAGCAGCAGGGTTTTGCAAATACTTTCTTAATGCATACAACACGTCCAGAGGTAAATTATCTGTGCTTAAAAAAGGTGTCATTAATATCCTGAAAGATTCTTTCCATTGTTCACCATGAGGCGCTACCGTGTTTCTGTATTTATTGAAAGTATGCAAATGGGCTATCTCATGAACTAGGGTAATAAAAAAAGAATATTGGTTTAAATTGTGGTTGATAGTAATTGTATGGTTTAACCCATCCCTTGGCGAAGTATAATCACCCAATTTCGTGCTCCGTTCTTTGGTTATCTTTAATTTAAAATCAAATTCAATGATCCATACTGCAATTTGAGGAACAGCAAATTCAGGAATATATTTTCTCAATATTTCCGAATTACGCTGTATTTGCTGGTCGCGGAGAGTCATTTATTATAAAGAGAGTGAAAGGATTCAAGAGACAAAAGGGAAACAAGACTCTTTATATCTTCAGTCTTTTTTGTCTTTTTTATTCCTTCAGTCCCTTCTATGGTTTGTATTTCGATTTCGACAAAATTTTCTGAGCATCTTTTTCATTCATCAATTCTTCCAATGTTACTTTACTATTATTTTTCATGTAGGATTTAATTATCTGTTTGCCTAACCACATGGCAATGCGTGGAGGACATTCTTTACTAATGGCTCTGGTAAACGGGCCATCACTGGTAAACTCTGAAACCAATTTTAGGTCATTATCAAATAGTTTATTGTCCTTGGCAAAAAATCCCCATAATTTATTTTCGTAGGTAGTACAATACTTCATTTGTTCTGCTGTATAACCCATTTTTACAGAATCCTGAACTTGAGGTAATAACCCATCACATATATAAAATATTTTACCGTAAAAAATCATGTGGTTTAATAAATTGTTTACAGGGTCCACATTATCAAATTCAGTGATTATCCAGCCTCTTACTGCATCCGACAAAACATGCTCTTTATTCATGGTTCTTGTTCTGAATTTGGGTAACTGCATCATTTCATAAAAAATATTATTACTCCCCAAATACATATCTAATCCGATTCCCAAAGTAGAATCCACGTAAACCACATTGTATTGAAAGCCACTCATAAAAGTGACAAATTGTTTGGGTGTTTTACGGTTAGGGAAAAATACTTTAAACCGTTTAACAACTTCAGTCATGTCATC
Organism: Bacteroidia bacterium; assembly: GCA_031428235.1. Taxonomy (GTDB): domain Bacteria; phylum Bacteroidota; class Bacteroidia; order B-17B0; family Aurantibacillaceae; genus UBA4416. Next base: position 8,376 of record JANPOX010000060.1, read on the forward strand.
ACCAAGCAATTCCACATCATTATCGGTGAAAGTTTTGGTTACGTCGTTGTAGGCAGTCTTAATATCTTTGTTCTCTACAAAACGTAATAATGTTTGTGAATATAATGAGTCTGTTTTACCACCATTATTAACAATTGAAGAAACATACCTTGTATAAAAAGAGGTATACTTCTTCTGAAATTCTATCATCTTTTGGGTACTGTTTTCATTAGTTATAGAAAACACATCCTTATCCAAACGTTTAAATACTACAGGTTCCACATCAACCTTACTGGTATCTACGTCAAGTTGATCATGATTACATTGTGTCAAAAAACCAATAAAAAGAAGAGCACTAATAATTTTAATAAGTATTTTCATATATATTTCTATTTAATATGTTCTCTTTTCCGAACTGTTAATTATGTAAATTTTTTATTTTAACATATCTATGTCATTCCGAAATTTGTGTTATTTTTACCATGTTAAATTATATAAAAACAAAATACATGAAAAAGATTTTACTTATAGTTTCAAGCACATTATTGTTAGCTAACAGCTTTATAGCTCAGGATACTGAAAACGATAAAAAGTTTCGTTTTGGGTTAAGAATATCTCCCACACCAACATGGTTAAGAAGTACAGAAACAAAATTAATTGGAGGAGCAGGAGCTAAATTTGGCTTTGGCTTTGGATTACAAACTGAATTTAGAATTAATGCCACAGCTTCCTTTGTAACCGGTATCGGTGGTGATTTTTTAGGAGGTAAGCAGTCTTATAAAAATGGGCAAGGTTATGTATTAAATAAAGATGGTGCATATACTGACTCGAAAAGTACTGATTATAATCAAGGAACAACCGGCCTTTACAATTCTACAAATAATGGAGATAAATTTTATGAATTAAAAAGCAGAAGTGTAAAAACTACCTATGTAACTGTTCCAATTTTATTAAAATTAATGACAAAAGATATTTCTGGTTTGAAATATTATGGAGTTTTTGGCGGAAATATTGCTGTGCAAACAAAATTTAGAGCAACTGATGAAATAACGGTTTTAAATTATAATAGTATTAACAACACTTACGAATCTGGAAGTACTACAACTATTACAGATATGAAGCCATCAGGTGATTTAATACCATTTAATGTTGGCTTAAATGTTGGCTTAGGTGCTGAATATAATTTGTCTGGATCTACTTCTTTCTTTTTTAGCGTTCATTATTTAAGAGGTTTTATTAATCAATACCAAGGTACATCAGATATTATGGTAGATAAACTAAAAGAAAGCATTAATACTGGTGCTATACCATCACGTTCAAAACAAAGTGCGTATAGTGATGGCGTTCAAATTAACGTAGGTATCTTATTCTAATCTACAAGTAGTTTTAATCATAAAAATCCCGGAATTTAACCGGGATTTTTTTATTTTTATAAAGGCCTATTAAACAAAAATGAAAAAACAGGAAATTATAAAGCACATTGTTAATTGGCTAAACGCCTATTCTGATCAATCTAAAACAGAAGGCTTTGTGATTGGTATTTCAGGAGGGATTGATTCTGCACTAACATCCACCCTATGTGCACTAACCGGCAAAAAAGTGATCTGTTTAAACATGCCCATCAGGCAATATAAAACGGAATACGATAGAGGAAATGCTCATATAGAATGGTTAAAGAACCATCACCAAAATGTTAGTCACGCAGAAGTGAACTTAACTTCAGTTCTTGAAGAAATAGAAAAAACCTTTGATACATCCATACAGGATTTTTTAACCATGGCCAATACACGTGCCCGCTTACGCATGACAACATTATATGCTTATGCCGGTCACCATAAATTACTTGTTGCAGGAACAGGAAATAAAGTGGAAGATTTTGGTATCGGATTTTTTACAAAGTATGGTGACGGAGGGGTAGATCTTAGTCCCATTGCCGACCTAATGAAATCACAAGTGTATAGTTTAGCGGCAGAAGTTGGGGTGATTGATGAAATTTTAAAAGCCAGACCAACAGATGGTTTGTTTGCTGATGGCAGAACAGATGAGGATCAGATTGGCGCCACTTATGATGAATTGGAATGGGCCATGCTTTATATAGAACATAAAGAAACCTACAAATTGAATGAAAAACAACAGTTAGCGATGCAGATTTATCAAAGCCGACATAAAGCAAACAAACATAAAATGGATCCTATACCTGTTTGTGAAATCCCTAAAGAGTTTTTAATTTAACAGGATGGAAAAAAGAAAATGTTTAGAATGTGAAGAAACATTTAACGGACGAGCGGATAAAAAATTCTGTAGTGACCTGTGTAGAAACGCCTACAACAATAAATTAAATAGTGATCAGGTAAATTATGTCCGCAACATCAATAATATTTTAAGAAAGAACCGAAGGATCATTGAAGATTTATTACCTGAAGAAACAGCCACAGTGTCGCAACAAAAACTAACAGATAAAGGTTTTAACTTTAATTATTATACCAATTCAACGACGACAAAAACCGGTAAAAAATACATGTTCTGTTACGAATATGGTTATTTACCAATAGAAGGGAATTATTATTTATTAGTGAAGAGAAAAACAGAGGTTTAATCCTCTATTATAATTGACACGCTGTCTACCGGTCCGTTCATTGGAGGTAAAAGCTTTGTTACTTTTACTTTGGTTTCAATTAATTTTGGAAAAGCATGTATGATACGATCGTAAATACGTTTACCAACATGTTCAATTAATTTTGAAGGAATAGCCATTTCTTCTTTACAGATATTAAACACCGCACAATAATCAATAGTAAGTTTAAGATCATCTTTTGCTGCTGCCTCATGAAAATCATATACCATATTTACATCAACGATGTATTCCCCACCAATTTTAGTTTCTTCAGGTAAGCATCCATGATATGCGTATAATCTTATGCCTTCAACATTTATTTGATTTTTCATACTTACTTTTTAGTTTAAAGAAATTTCACCTCTCAGATTTTCACCTAATATTTTTTTTGCTTTTACCAACGGTAATTTTTTTCCAAGTACAAACATTAATTTAGCGATGGCGCTCTCAAATGTAATATCATGCCCACTAATAACACCTATTTTTTTAAGGGCACTACTGGTTTCATACATTCCCTGAATGACTCTCCCTTCCGAGCATTGAGTAACATTATAAATAATAATTCCTTTTTCAATAGCTTGCTTTAAAGCGGAAATAAACCATTCTTCCGTACTCGCATTACCTGCACCAAAAGTTTCAATAATAACCGCTTTAATACCGGGAGTACATAATATTGCAAGGGTAATTTTTTTACTCAAGCCGGGAAATAATTTCAAAACAGCAATATCATTATCCAGATTTGGAAGGACTGACAAGGGCTTTTTTGATGCTTTTAATAATGCAGATGTATTGTACTTGATATCAACGCCTGCTTCTGCAAGCGCAGGATAGTTGGGAGATTTAAATGCATCAAAATGTGCAGAATTGTATTTATAAGTGCGGTTTCCTCTATATAATTTATATTCAAAATAAATACATACCTCAGAGATTACGGGTTTTTTGTTTTTTTGTGCAGAAGCAATCTCAATGGCCGTGATCAGGTTTTCTTTACCATCTGTACGTATGATGCCAATTGGTAATTGAGAACCTGTTAAAATAACAGGCTTACTTAAGTTTTCAAGCATAAAACTTAAAGCGCTGGCTGTATAAGACATGGTATCTGAACCGTGAAGAATAACAAATCCATCGTGCAGCTTATAATTATCTTTTATTATTGTTGCCAGTTCGATCCATACACGTGGATGCATATTTGAAGAATCGATAGGGTGCTTAAAAGAAATAGAAGATAATTTAATGTCAAATTTTTCAAGCTCCGGAATTTGTTTTGTAAGCGCTTTAAAATTAAAAGGCTTTAATTCTCCTGTACGCGCATCCTGCATCATACCAATGGTGCCACCGGTATAAATTAGAAGAACAGACGGTTTGGAATTTGTCATAAAACAAAAAAGCCTAAGATGAAAATCTTAGGCTTTAAAAATAAAAAATTAAAAAGGTAAATCGTCGTTATCTGAAATACTGCTATTAAATACCGGAGCAGTGGTGTTTTCTTGCATTCCACTGTTATTTTGAGCTGGTGCAGAAGATTGACCCGCAGCAACTTTTTCGATTCTCCACGCTTCCAGTGTATTAAAATACTTAATACCTTGTGGGCCATTCCATTCGCGACCACGTAAATTAAATTGAACTTTTATTTCATCACCTTGATTAAAAGAATCAAGCATGGTACACTTGTCCTGTGTTACCTGAAAACTCACAAATTGTGGGTAAGGTGTGCTTAAATCAGTTGCTAATACAAAATCCCTTTTCTGAAATTTATCGCTTACTTTTTGTGTGTCGTACTTTAATTTTAATTGTCCAGTTACTTCCATTTTCTATATATTTTACGTTATTGATTACAATTTTACACTTTAAACAAATTTACAAAAGATCAGAGCAATTTTTTAAAAAACTTAATCACAAAACGCTCAATATTTAAACAATTACGGCTAAATGAGGGTTAAATAACACAAATACTTACAAAAATTTGGAATTTTCAACTTAAAATCCACTAGCAACTCAGGTAAAAAAGATCAACAATAGACCTAAAGAAAATAAAGTTATTTTTTTATTAATTTCTCCAGGTCTACTAACTTAGCAGTTGCGTAGTGATCTGACGGTTTTTGTTTCAGAGCATCTTCATAAACTGGCTTTGCTTCAGCATAACGCTTCATCTTAAACAATTCATCACCGCGCTTGATAGATTCTTTATATTTGTTAGCAGAACCTAATGCTTGTGGAATACTATATTTAGCTTCACCTGACCCAATTTTATCGGGAGTTGATTCTCCACCAGAATTAATTGGTGTAATTAATTTTTTGTCTTTATTATTTTCACTAGCCAATTTTTCCGCAGCTATTCTATCCGCAATAGCTTTTTCTGTAGCTAACTTTTCAGCAGCAGCTTTTTCTTTTGCTGATTTTTCTTTCGCGAGTTTTTCTATTGCCGCTTTTTCTTTTTCCTCATCTGCTTTAGCTTTAGCTAAAGCAGCACCCGTCGCTTTTTCTTTTGCTAATTTATCTTTCTGGGCTTTCTCTTGTGCTAATTTATCGGCTGCTGCTTTCTCTTGGGCCAGTTTATCAGCAACGGCTTTCTCTTGTGCCAATTTTTCTGCTGCGGCTTTCTCTTGCGCTAATTTTTCTGCAGCGGTTTTCTCTTGAACTAGTTTATCTGCGGCAGCTTTATCCTGTGCTAATTTATCGGCTGTTGCTTTCTCTTGTGCCGATTTTTCTGCTGCGGCTTTCTCTTGCGCTAATTTTTCTGCAGCGGTTTTCTCTTGAACTAGTTTATCTGCTGCAACTTTATCCTGTGCTAATTTATCGGCTGTTGCTTTCTCTTGCGCTAATTTATCGGCTGCTGCTTTTTCCTGGGCTAATTTTTCTGAGGCAGCTTTCTCTTGAACTAGTTTATCTGCTACTAATTTCTCTTGTTCCAGTTTATCAGCAGCGGCCTTTTCTTGCGCTAATTTTTCTGCGGCAGCTTTCTCTTGTGCCAGTTTCTCTGTTACTGATTTTTCCTGAGCCAATTTATCAGCTGCAGCTTTCTCTTGTGCTAGTTTATCTGCTGTGGCTTTTTCCTGAGCTAACTTTTCAGCTGATGCTTTTTCTTGTGCCAGTTTCTCTGTTGCGGCTTTCTCTTGTGCTAATTTATCGGCTGTTGCTTTCTCTTGTGCAAATTTTTCTGCGGCGGCTTTCTCTTTTGCCAGTTTATCTTGCGCTAACTTTTCAGTAGATGCTTTTTCCAGTGCTAACTTTTCTGCGGCAGCTTTCTCTTGTGCTAGTTTCTCTGTTGCTGATTTTTCCTGAGCTAATTTATCGGCTGCTGCTTTCTCTTGGGCCAGTTTATCAGCAGCAGCCTTTTCTTGCGCTAATTTTTCTGCGGCAGCTTTCTCTTGTGCCAGTTTCTCTGTTGCGGCTTTTTCCTGAGCTAATTTTTCTGCTGCTGCTTTCTCTTGCGCTAATTTATCAGTAGCTGCTTTCTCTTGGGCCAGTTTATCGGCTGTTGCTTTCTCTTGTGCAAATTTTTCTGCGGCGGCTTTCTCTTGAACTAGTTTATCTGCTGCTGCTTTTTCCTGTGCTAACTTGTCTGCTGCTGCTTTTTCCTGTGCTATTTTATCTGCTGTGGCTTTTTCCTGTGCTAACTTGTCTGCTGTTGCTTTCTCTTGCGCTAATTTATCAGCGGTGGCTTTCTCTTGTGCCAGTTTATCTGCTGCTGCTTTCTCCTGTGCTAATTTCTCAGCAGCGACTTTCTCCTGTGCTAACTTATCTGCTGCTACTTTTTCCTGTGCTAATTTATCTGCCGTAGCTTTCTCTTGTGCCAGTTTATCTGCTGCGGATTTTTCCTGTGCTAACTTTTCTGCTGTAGCTTTCTCCTGTGCTAACTTACCTGCTGCTACTTTTTCCTGTGCTAATTTATCTGCCGTAGCTTTCTCTTGTGCCAGTTTATCTGCTGCGGCTTTTTCCTGTGCTAATTTCTCAGCAGCGACTTTCTCCTGTGCTAATTTATCTGCCGTAGCTTTCTCTTGTGCCAGTTTATCTGCTGCAGCTTTTTCCTGTGCTAACTTTTCTGCTGTAGCTTTCTCTTGTGCCAGTTTATCAGCGGCGGCTTTTTCTTGCGCTAATTTTTCTTGTGCTGATTTATCGGCTGCTGCTTTTTCCTGAGATAACTTTTCAGCTGCGGCTTTTTCCTGAGCTAATTTATCAGCTGCGGCTTTCTCTTGGGCCAGTTTATCAGCGGCGGCTTTCTCTTGCGCTAATTTTTCAGCTGCTGCTTTTGCAGCGGCTTCCGCAGTTTTTTTTTCGGCCAGCTCTTTTTCTTTTATGCAATTTCCAACTCTTACCAACTGATCGCCAGGATATCTTTCACCAGGAATAATAGTCATGGCTTTTTCATAATTGGTCTTTGCTAAAGCGCAATTCCCTGCATTAAGTGCGATATCACCCGCATTATTAGTTGCAGTAAAATTTTCCATTAAAGTATTTTCGGCGGTTCTCATTCTCATCAGTTCCCCCAACATTTGATCAGTATATAATTGATTGTGATTAAATTTTTTGCCTTTATCCACATAAGAAATTTTTGCCAAGGGTTGCTGCAATATAGAATAATCAATTCCTGGAAAACCTTTAGCCATTACTACTCCTTCAATACCAAAAGATGGAGAATACTTGTCATTTACTATATTTTCCGGAACACCCATTGTAGAAACAGAAAACCTTTTGGCATTGCATCCCGCATAGGTAACCACCAATATATAATCACCGTTTGCAGGTACTTCTATTATAAATTCCCCGTTACCATCGCTTTGAATTTGGGTAACAAGTGCAGAACCTTTATACAAGGTAATATTTGCTCCCGCTAACTTTATTTCAGACATTTCAACCTTATTGGTTAATTTGAACGTACGAAGCTCAACTGTACTTTTAAGCCTTAAAGTCCATGTAGTTTGAGAGTAAATAACAGTTGTTAAGAAATAAAATAAGGAAATTAAGAATAAACATTTTTTCATTTGCAATAGATAATAGTCTTTTGAATTAAAAGTAATTAATTTTTTTAGAGAAAGTACCTAATGTTAAGAAAAATGAAAACTATGACCTCAGAAAAGACAGTAAAATCATGCAGATGTCAATTAAAAGCATTGGAATATTATGTTCATTGTGATAATTATAAATTATATGACTTTTTGCTGTTTTAACAGTTCCAATAGCTTTTCTCTATTCAAAGGTTTTTCAAATAAATCAATAACAAGCGGATTGGATTTAGCTTTTTGTCTGTCGCCCGTATCTAATGATGAGGAAACGATTACTATTTTGCATTTATTTCTTGAATTTTCCGGTAATACCAAATATTCATCTAAAAAATCAAATCCATTCATGATCGGCATGTGAATATCCAATAAAATTAATTCAGGCCAATTTGAAGATTCACTATTTTGAAGAAATGTAATAGCATCTTTTGCAAACGAGTATTCTAAAACTGCATGTGCTATATTCATTTGTTTGATAAACGCATTATGAATAAATAAATCAATTCGGTTATCATCAATTAACATTACTGTTATCTTTTTACTCATAGTTACTTTTATTAGGTATAGTTACCTCGAATGAGGTTCCTTTTAGAGGTTCAGAAAATACTTGAATATTTCCCCGCATTTTTTCTATTGCTTCTTTTACTATATATAAGCCAATTCCTGTTCCCTCAACATTTATAGAATTATCGGATCTAAAAAAAAGTTTAAATATGTTATCAAGGTATTTAGGATCAATACCGATTCCGTTATCGGACAAGTGGATTTTCGCATTTTTTTCATCAACACTGATTTCTATATTTATGAAAGCAGATTTATTGCCGGGGTTTTGGTATTTAATTGCATTTGACATAAGATTTTCAAAAATAACTTCCAATCTATACAAGTCTCCTTTAAAAATCGTTTCCTGATTTACGTTTAAATTAAAATTGATAACATCATTTTGATTTTTTAAAAGTTCCCATTTGGATAAAACCATTCCTTTAAAATTAATCTCCTCCATTAACACTTCCGCCCTTGAGTTTTTGTAATAATGAATAATTTTTTTTATTAATTCATCAAGCTTTTGAACCCTGCCTTCTATCATATCAAAATAAGAATCAGCTGGTTTGAGTTCGGGCATTAATCGTGTAAGGTTAATGATCCCCAGAATTGAAGTAAGGGGAGATCTTAAGTCATGAGAAATACTATATACAAATTTATTCAGTTCATCATTTATTTTATGAAGTTCTATATTCTTTAATTTTAATTCTTCTCTTGATTGATATAATGTGACACAATTGTCAATAGAAATTGCCAGTTTTTCCCAATCCCACGGCTTTTGAATATACTTACTAACTTGCCCACGGTTAATGGCATCAATAACAACTTCGACATCTGCCTGACCGGTAATTAACAATCTGATACTATCAGGATATAATTTTACAGTTTGCTCTAAAAACTCTACACCTGTAGTGCCAGGCATCCTTTGATCAGATACAATAATATTTATGGTGTTTTCTTTTAATATCTCAAAAGCATTTTCTGCACTTAATGCTGTAAATACACTATACTCTTTTCTGAAATTTGCACGAAAAGATATCAGATTATTTTCCTCATCATCAACAAACAATATTTTAACTTTTTCTTTCATTTAAGTGTATTTCAACTAACAGTTTGTTATAATTTTTTATTCAAAATTAAAAGAATCTTTGTTCCTATACCATATT
>JANPOX010000061.1:0-4697 GCA_031428235.1 Bacteroidia bacterium
AATGTCAAAAGAAGCTGATTTAAGCCACCCAACTTCCTCTTTATAACCAAGAATGGCAAGAACCTTTGTTTTTTCTATGAATGATTTCAGTTGTCTTTGATCTATATCAAGGGTCTCACAACTTCCGAAATAGATAACAACGCCCTGGCATTTTGTTCCCATTAATTCAGCCAGTTCATTTAAGGAGATTTTTTCACCGCCAATTTTTATGACTCCTTTTTCTCCATGAACAGCAAGGTATAATAAGGGATAATTTTTATGAAAAGATTGTGTTTTCCATCGCATGATCGAAAATTTAAATTCAGCAATGGTACCGCAGCGGTGATGCAGGTATGGCATTTTATTAAAGCGATGTATTAGATCCAATATCGGGTAAATAGTGGTTGTATCTCTATGATCACCATACCAAAAGCTTTCTATGCAAAATACCCCGTTCATCTGTTAAGCAATCAAAAGTACGTTTTTTTAATACGTTATTAATCATTGAGTTATTCTTTCAATCTATTGCCCTTATCATCTTCATGTAACTGGCATCATCACCTGCACGTAGTTTAATCCAGATATTAGTATGCTTACGCACTTTGCATTCCATGGCACAAATAAATGACAAGTCATTTATTGAACCCGAAGTGATAGTAGCAGGTTGTTTTTGAAAAGTGTTATTGAGTGATAACATCATGGATCGATTTGCCGGTGCAAAATTTCTAGAGCTAAAAAATAACCGATGATTTGAAGCGAATAAAATCTGTTGTGCTTTTAGAGAAAAGCTAAAGCAGAATAAGAGTATCACATATGTAAGCGTTTTTTTAATGACTTATTATGAGTTTAAGATTTTTGGCTGATCTGTTGCTCTCTGTGATTTTCAATATATAAATGCCATCTGCTAAGTTTCCGGTATTTATTTTATCATTTTCTAGTTTGGTTTTCTGATAGATGTATTTTCCTTGTATATCAATGATCTCGTAGTAAAGTGTGACATTTTTTTCGTTTTTAATTTGCACAATATTATTTGCCGGATTTGGAAATATGTTAATGTCTGAATAGCTTTCAGAATTTTGAGCTATTTGAGTTACCATAGATGACCTGATGATGTTTTTTGTTGAAGACGTGTTATATGCTTCTACATAATCAAAATAAATACTTGCCGAGTTATTTATAGCGGTATTTGGAGCTAAGTTGCTTTTTGGTTTAATGGCATAGATCATTTCTCCTTTACTATTATCGGCATCTACTATACTACTTGGTAAATTGCTATTTGTAAACGTAAAAATCATTTTATTTCCTGTGCCCCATTTTATAGATGGTTTATTTCCTGTATAGCTTAATAGTTTAAAAGAGGCTACATCCAAATTGTTACTGATAGTATCCATAATGATAATGTCTTTGATGGTTTGATTCGTTGTATTTTGATATTTAATGCGATACACTAATTCTTTATCTCCATTTATATACAATGGTTGACTCACTATTTTTGAATTAGCAGTGGTACTCAAACTTTTGTTTGAGCCAGGGTATATTGTCCCAACAATAGTGTCAAAATTGTTACTTTGCTTTACATCTGATATAAAATTTGCTTCACAATACATATAAACTGTACTGCCAATAGCATTTGTATTACAAGTGTTCAAAAACAGTTGAATAACAGCAGTACTATCCGGATTTAAATTAGAAACCGCATAAGTTAGTGTATTACTGTTAATAGACAAAGGCGCTGGAATGGATGAAATAAATTGTAAGCATGGATCTTTTATAATTGTAATTGTACCGTTAGCATTTGTTGTGCCTTCATTCAAAGCAAAAGCAAAATATCGACTTGTATCATCACTTTGAATGTAATCACTGGCCATATACAAATTCACATCTACAATGTTTGGAATAATGGTATCGAAAAAGGTACAGTTAAAGTTTGAGGTAGAAGATGTAGAATATGTTATTTGACCTGTTCCCGGACATTCAAATTGTTTATAGCCCACGGGAGTGTGAGTAAGTGTGTATGTATTATTTGGAACGGTAATGTTGTAATTTCCTAAACCATCCGAAAACGCATAGTAATTAGTGTTCGAAGCATCTGTTATAGTTACTACTGAATTATTCAACAAGCTATCTGTTGTGTTTTGAATACAGTTTTTATCATAATCTAAAACAACTTTTGAATTAATATGATTGGGGTATGCTGCAAAAGTGCTGTCAAAATTTATTGCATAAGTGTTGGGGGAATTATTATACTCACAAGCTAAAAAGCCTCCACCCAAATTATTTGCAATTATACCATTTGGGATATTATAATTATTATAACTGAATGGTAAAGGATGAGTGGAAATTAGGTTCAGGTTTTCATCAAAAAATGTAAAGCCTCTTATATAATTATTATTGGTATTGTTCAAATAAGTAAAAAGAATTTTATTATTTGATGTTTGAACGCCATCTAAAAAATAAATTTGCCCTGATACTGCCATTGAATCAATAAGAACTCCCTGAGAGTTTAATTTTATTAAATAGCTTTCATATTGGTAAGGCCATATAGTTTGCTCTGCCCAGCCAACACTTAAAATATAATTTGTATCATTTGTACAAACAATACTCCTAACATAGCTACTTCCAAATGAACCATTAGGAAGTAAGCTATTAATTCTTAGTGACCATTGAATGTTATTATTACCATCCAGTTTAATTATACTATCATTAGTATATGAAGTAGTATATTTAGTGAAAATTATTCCATCATCATTAGTGGCTTTTAAGTTTTTAACAACCTGAAAAGTATCGGGTTTAGAATGAATTCTCTTCACCCATAATTTATTTCCTAATGAATCATATTTAGCAATATTTCTAATAAAATCATCATTATTGCCCCACATGTCTGAAGAATCAGTGTTAAAAACATTATAACAATAGTTTCCGCTATTTGATATAACTGATTCTTCCTCAGATTGAGCGAACAACATTCTTGTAGAGTCTGTTTTCAATACAGTTCCATTAGAGTCAATAAGCATAGCAAAATAACCATTATACGGCCAACCACCAACAAATTGCCCATAACCAGAAAGTATAAAATTTGTTTTAATTTTTACAACTTGTGAAGGCCTCCAATTAAGAATATTATGAGATTGTAATTGAAAAAATTTATTCCAAACAGTGTCTCCATTGGATTTTATTTTTGTAACCCAGTGATTATTTGGATTTGTCCCAAAATTAGAAGTAACAATTATCCCTCCATTATTATCAAAGCAATAACCCCTAACGCTTACATTAGGATCAGTAGTGTTAATTGGAAACACCTTTTCCCATGTTTGGGATTTTACCGTTAGATTTAAAAGTAAACAACAACACAAATGAAGAAATAATTGTTTCATAAACTAAATTTTAATCTAAGTTAAAATATTAATTTAATTAAAAAGAACTGTATTGTTAGGTGTATAGGAATTTCTGATAAGTGCACAGATTATTCCGATAATTGAAAAATTTGTTACTTCACCATCACTTTTAACTTTTCAAGAGTGTAGTCAATTTCTTCTTTTGTGGTGTATTTACAAAATGAAAAGCGGACAGAAGCACGGCTTACATCTGCTCCAATACCTCTTAAAACATGAGAACCCTGATTGCTTCCACTGCTGCATGCGCTTCCTCCACTGGCTGCAATACCTGCAATGTCAAGGTTAAACAACATCATCTCTGCATCTTTATGCGCAGGGAAACAGCAATTTAAAACAGTATATAAACTTTTATCGTTTGCAGTTTCTCCATTAAACGCAATTCCCGGAATTGTTTTTTCCAATTGCTCTTTCATGTAATTTTTTAAGCCCTGAATGTGAGCAATATGTTCATCCATTTCAGCATAACAAATCTCTAATGCTTTTGCTAAACCAATAATACCCTGCGTGTTTTCGGTACCGCCACGCATATTGCGTTCCTGTGCACCACCAAAGATCATGGGTTGAATTTTAATGGAGTGATTCACATATAAAAAACCTACACCTTTTGGTCCATGAAATTTATGAGCAGCACAGGTTATAAAATGAACTTTTATTTTTTGGAGATCCATTGGATAATGACCCATGGTTTGAACCGTATCACTATGAAAAATGGCATCGTACTTTGCACAGATCTCTCCAACTTTTTCAAGAGGCAGCAATGTGCCAATTTCATTATTGGCATGCATTAATGACACTAACGTTTTTTCATTGGTCTTTAATAATTCTTCCAAATGATTCAGATCAACATTGCCTTTTGCATCTACATTTACCCAACTCAATTTGATCTTGCCTTGTTTCTCTAATTGATGCAAAGTAGTTTCAACAGCATGATGTTCTATTTTACTTGTAATCGCATGCTTAATTCCTAATGAATGAATGCTTTGATTAATTGCCATATTATCGGCTTCAGTACCACCTGAAGTAAAAAATATTTCTGCAGGACTAACGTTTAATAATTTAGAAACGGTTTTGCGGGCCACCTCAATTGCTGATCTTGTTTTACGGCCAAATGCATGAATTGATGATGGATTGCCATATTCTTCTTTCATGTAAGGTAACATGGCTTCAAAAACTTTTTCGTCTAATCTTGTAGTGGCGGCGTTATCTAAATATACTTTCATTTATTTTAATTGATTTAAGCGCAAAAGGAGGTTAAGTTTTGAATGGTAAAGTTCGTAAAGTTTTGTTTGTAATAAATTTTTATTTCTTTTATTATCAGACTCT
>JANPOX010000062.1:0-3512 GCA_031428235.1 Bacteroidia bacterium
CCATCTTTAAAACGAAAACCTTTTTCACTCACATCGGCAGCCCAGGCAAACGTAAAGCCACTGTTGATTGAGCTTTGCATTACTTCCTGGAATTCATTCAGAGGCAAATTATACATCTGATCCCAATTCCAGTTATCAGGAACTTCTAAGGCAAACTTACTATAAAAAGGATGATGTGTGAACGAAGTTAAAAACACGTAATCATCCGGATTTATTCCTGAAGCTTCTGCATAAGTTTTAGGAGTATATTCTTTTCCTTTGTATGAAAATTTCTCCGGCACTTTTCCTAAAAATGCGTCGCAGGTGCTTTCAACTGCCTGGTGCATGGCTTCAAAGTCGATCTTATTATTTTTATCATCAGCAATGGCTCCCACAATTCCTTTTAAGGTTGACTCAAGAACAGAATGATTATGTTGGTCTTTCAAATTTTTTTTGCCCGTATAAACTTCTTCAGGTACCATTCCATAGCGGCGCATCACGCTCACTACATCTGAAAATCCACCACCTTCAGCCATGTTTGCGCGGCCGTGCATTCGTACATAGTTATCTGCTTTTAAAGGATAAGCTTTACGCGCAACAAACATTTCTGCTAAATTAAATTCTTTTCCTTTTCCCATACGAATCAATTCACTTTCAAAAAAAGAAAGAGATGAGAAAGACCAGCAGGTGCCTGTTTGGCCTTGATTCTGAACGGCATTAGCATCTAAGCTTTTTATAACAGTAAATTTGTATTCACTACCTTTCATATTGGTAAGTGGACCCTGGTAAGCAGCTTGTGTTTGCGCAGAACTTACAGAAGCAGCAAACACTGCAATTGACAATAATAAATTTTTCATGGGACTAATAAAGTTTTGTAGAATAAAATTAAAAATTATACGGTGATGGTTTAAAATAAAGTGTTGATTGGTGGGATATAAATTTAATTGGCTAGTTTGATATGTTTTAAAAGAAAAGAAACTTCAAAGATGGTAAAAATCAAATATTGAATCATAAAATGACAGGTAAAGGCCAAGGCTTGTTCTTTATTAATTAGCGAATACACAAAAATAAAAATCATACAGGTTAGTAGTCTTGCCATACTGAGAGCAAGTGTTTTAAAAACGAATTCTTTTGAGTGTTTATCTGTTTTGGTTAATAAGGCATTAATGCCTAAAGAAGTCAGTGCAAAAAAAAGGGTTGGAATCCAAAAATGATAGGTATTAAAATACCGGTTCTGAATTTGGCTAAATCCATATGATAATAGGAGAGCTCCAATGCATAAAACTGTAAACTGAAAATAATATTTTGTTTTTGCGGACATGGTTACTTTTGAGGCTTTATTAAATCTTTTAAAACAATGTACATGGCCAATCCAATTGAAACTAAGCTTAAAATGATAGTGAAAACGGGAGTCTTATTATGATAATATTCATCTAGCTTAAAGCCGCCGTAACATCCTCCTCCAATAATTACAGCCATTTGTATAGCCAAACTACTGTATTTGGCATAGGCATTAAGCTGTTTGCGGGGCTTTTTCTCTTGATTCACTGGCATTGGAAATATTTTTAACTACAGCCCCCATTGTACATGTACCGGTAAAAGTAGCATTTGGTTCAATAGAGATCTTGGATGTTACAATATCACCCAGTAACCTGGCGCTGGCTTTTAGCGAAAGAAGTTCGCTGACATTAATTTTGCCTTGTATTTCCCCTGAAATATCGGCATTTTGACAGATAATATTTCCTTCGATTTTACCCGAAGTGCCAACCACTAGTTTGCCTGATATGGAAATATTTCCTTTAATGGACCCGTCAATTCTTACATCGCCATTAGAGTTAATGTCACCTGTAATGAAGGTTCCATTTCCTATTAAGTTAATGGAAGAACTGTCGATAGCAGAGGATTTATTTACTTTTTGAAACATGCTGTTTTTTTTGATTTACGAATATAATAAACATAAGTTTGATATTCAATAATTTGAGGTTTCATATCAAAAATTTTAGCACTTTTTCACCAAAAACACATTATTTCAATGTCTTTTATGGTGGTGAATATTCCATATTGATGATTAAAATAGGGGTTTCAATTAGTTAATCTAGCCATTATTCGACTTTTTTTTCGTTAAATTTGATGTTTTTACAGATAAATGTTAATTTTTAATAATATGAAAGGGAGGTTCGTTGGTTTTTGGATGTTGTTCCTTTTGGTTCATATTGGATTGGCACAGCCTTCAGGTAACTGTGATCCTATCACCCCTTTTTATGATTGTAATTTATCTTCTACGCCCAATGGCACATGGACCTCCTCTCCCCCTGGACCAAGGGCAGGAAATTGCTGTGGAACTGTAGCACCTGATAAATGTGTGGAGTTTAAAATTACATTATCACCACTGGCTGTAGCTATTAATTTTCAAATTGTTTCGGGAGCAGTGCCTCCAGGGGCACTATATTATCAAATTAATTGTGGACCCCAAACTCCTGTTGGAGCGCCATTATGTCTAAATGGTCCTGGTCCATATTCGTTAACGTTTTGCAAACCCGGAAATAACATAAATACTTATGCTATTACTTCCATCGCAGCGCCCGGAGTTTCTCCTGATGATACGATAGGAAATGGATGTTCCACTACAATGTATGCTTCAGGTTTACTTGTTAATTCTTCTATCTCATGGACATCTGTTTTTCCTGGAACCCAAGGGGCCTATAATTCCTATTTGAGTTGCACTACAGGCTGCACGGCAACCACAGTTTCCGGTCAACCCACTGCTCCTGCTTATGTTGATTATATGGTTTGTGGACAACCTGCTGCTGGTGCCTGCGTGGCATCCGGGCTTTTTTGTGATACAGTAAGAATTCATTTTTCCCCACCTATTATTAATACGATTACACCAAATCCTGCTGTTTTTTGCGCCAACAATCCGGCCGGCATTGTATTAACCGGGAATGTTAACGGTGGCGCCCCTCCTTATACCTATGCCTGGACAAATGGATCTAACGGATCGGGAACTGTAGTTGGAACTTCTTTAACATACACAGCAACCAGTGGAGGAAATTATTCATTAATAGTATATGATAAAAATTACCCAGCGTGTCCTGCACAAATTACAAATGTTCCGGTTAGCGTTAGTCCAAGCCCAAGTATTACTGCTGGGCCTGATCAAACATTATGTGGAACATCAGTTAATTTAAATGGTGTGGTTACAGGAGCTACAGGTGGAATATGGTCAGGAGGAAACGGAACTTATTCACCTAATAACATCACAGCTAATGCGGTTTATACGCCAAGTTCTGCAGAATTACTTTCAGGAACGATCGTATTAAGTTTTAGTTCAACAGGTAATGGGGCTTGTACCAGCGTTTCCGATCAGGTTATTATCAAAATAGCCCCGCCCATAGTGGTTAATCTTACTGCTCCTTCTGTTGTTTGTTTTGGTCAGACGGCTAATATTACTTCGGTTGTCAGCGGTGGCTTTGCACCTTATACATACAGCTGGAGTTCAGGTCAGACATCCCCTTCTATTTATAACCTGGTAG
>JANPOX010000063.1:0-3694 GCA_031428235.1 Bacteroidia bacterium
ATTGAAACTGGTTTTGCTTTGCCTGCCATCAGTGATTTTGAGAAAGTAATCACACCTAAAACAAAAGGGATCATGATTTGTAATCCGGGTAACCCAACCGGATATTTGTATACGAAAGAAGAATTATTGGCTTTGCGCGACCTCGTTAAAAAGTATGATTTATTTTTATTAAGCGACGAAGTGTATCGTGAGTTTTGTTATGATGGAAAAGAATATATTTCAGTTATGCATTTGGATGGCATTGAAAATAATGTGATCTTATTAGATTCGATTTCTAAACGTTACAGTGCTTGTGGTGCCCGTATTGGCGCTATGATCAGTAAGAATAAAGAAGTGATGACAGCAGCAATGAAATTTGCACAAGCACGTTTATCGCCACCAAGTTACGGACAAATAGGAGCAGAGGGAGCTTTGGATACACCTCAGGAATATTTTGATGGAGTAAAAACTGAATACATTTCCCGCAGGGATTTTGTAATTGATGAATTAAATAAAATAGAAGGTGTATTTTGCCCGAAGCCAAGTGGAGCATTTTATTGCATTGCCCGTTTACCAATTGATAATTCTGATAAATTTTGTCAGTGGTTATTAGAAGAGTTTTCTTATGAAGGACAAACCGTAATGATGGCACCAGCTACAGGATTTTATTCAACACCTGGCGCAGGAACCAATGAGGTACGCCTGGCTTATGTTTTGAATAAAGAAGATCTTAAAAACGCTATTATCTGTTTAAAAGAAGCGTTAAAGGTTTATCCCGGTAAAACGAATTAAGATTTTTAATTTATAACTGATTTTTGTAAATTTACATATACCATAAATAGTATAAATAATGACTTCTGTAGCTATAAAAAAACAATTAAATAATTATATCCCACTTTTAACTAATAAGCAACAAGCCTTATTACTGGAAATGGTAAAAAATATTTTACATGTTGATAATTCAGAACAACGTATTAGTCTGAAACAATACAATAAAGAAATTGCAGAAGCGGAAAAACAAATAGCATCCGGAAAATTCATAAATCAATCTGATTTGGAAAAAGAAGCTGCTACATGGTAAAATCAAAAAAGTATGTTGTTATTTGGTCAGAGATGGCAAGAAAACAATTGAAAGATATCTATAAATACATCAAAAAAGACTCTGAACAAGCAGCTAAAGAAGTAAAGACTAAAATTTTAGCATCTACAAAATCATTAGAAACAGGCAAAGAAATTTACAAATCTGATGAGCTAAAGTTAAATAATAATGGTATGTATAGGACTTATGTTATTTATAGTTACAGAATTGTGTACAAAATAAACGAGGCTACTATTAATATATTAAGGGTTCGTCATACAAGCAGAGAGCCTTTGGAATATTGAATTATTCTTTCAAATTTTAAATAAATAATGACAGCCTGACCGTTAATTCTAGAATTGTCAGTATTAATCTTATGGTATGCTTTTGGTGTATCTCTTACCATGAGAAAATTTCCTTTGTCAGAATTATTTTCTGTTATCAAATATCCATTCGTTTTTCTGATAATCTGTTGGGGTGTTTTTTTATCCGATCATTATTTTAATTTGGATCTATACAGGTTTGGTGTTAGTCCGAGAACCCTTCCGGGTTTAATTGGTATATTATTTTCTCCATTTATTCATGGAGATTTCGGACATATTATCAATAATAGTTTACCGTTTTTTATTTTGAGTTCCATGATATTTTATTTCTATCGGCCCATTGCGTGGCCATCTATTCTTTGGATTTTTTTGATCAGTGGAATTTGGTTATGGGTAGGTGGGAGGAATAGCGATGTAATTCCTAATTACCATTTTGGAGCCAGTACTTTGATTTATGGATTTGCTTCATTTTTATTTTTCAGTGGTGTCTTTCGCAAGCACAAACAATTAATGATGGTATCCGGTTTTGTTGTTTTTATGTATGGTAGCATCACTCATGGCATTTTTCCATTTGACACACGCGTGTCATGGGAAGGACATTTATTTGGAGCAATTTCTGGAATTTTAGTAGCTTATAGTTATCGGAAAGATGGTCCGCAGCCGGTTAAAGTTGAATGGCCTGAAGTAGAACCTGATCTTGAAGCTGAATACAATGAACAACTTGAAATTGAAAAAAGAATCGAAGAACAAAACAACAAAACTTCTTTGGATCCTTTCAATATAATCTATCATTTTAAGCCTAATGATGATGATATTTCACATGAATCTAAAGATCAATCACGCTAAACCGGATTTTTTTAACGAAAAAAATTGAGTATATTTGCCCGAATTTTAACACCGAAAATTCATTCTTATGGCATCAACACTTTTAGCAAACAAATTTGCTCCCGAAGGTTTAACGTATGATGATGTTTTATTAGTTCCAGCTTATTCCGAAGTATTGCCTCGTGAGGTTAGTATTGCAAGTCAGTTTACTAAGAATATCAAAATAAATTCCCCAATTGTTTCTGCTGCAATGGATACGGTAACAGAATACCAAATGGCCATTACAATTGCCCAGGAAGGTGGAATAGGCGTGTTACATAAGAACATGACCATTGCTGAACAAGCGGCACATGTGCGAAAAGTAAAACGAAGCGAGAGTGGAATGATCGTTGATCCTTTAACCATTATTCAAACTGCAACTATTAGTGATGCATTAGCCATCATGGCAGAGAATAAAATTGGAGGTGTGCCGGTAGTTGATGCCGATAAAAAATTTGTTGGTATTGTTACAAACCGTGATTTACGTTTTGAGAAAAATTTAAAACGTTTAGTTAAAGAAGTAATGACTCCTGCAAGTAAAGCTGTTACTGCTGTTCAGGGTGTTACCTTAAAACAGGCAGAAGTAATTTTGCAGGATCATAAAATTGAAAAATTACCTATTTTAGATAAGAACAAGAGATTAATTGGTTTAATTACCTACAAGGATATTATTAAGATAAAAGTGCGTCCCAACGCTGCGAAAGATGAAAGAGGAAGGTTACGCGTTGCAGCTGCAGTTGGAGTGACAGCCGATACCATGTTGCGTGTGGATGCTTTGGTAGAAGCAGGGGTAGATGCTATAATCATTGATACGGCCCATGGCCATTCCAAAGGAGTAATTATAAAATTAAAAGAAGTAAAAAAGAAATACAAAAACCTGCAGGTTATTGTAGGCAATATCGCTACAGGACAAGCTGCTTTAGATTTAATGAAAGCAGGTGCTGATGGAGTAAAAGTTGGTATTGGTCCTGGTTCTATTTGCACCACGCGAATCATTGCCGGAGTTGGCGTTCCACAATTAACAGCAATTATGGAAGTGGCTGCAGCCCTAAAAGGACGTTTACCAATTATTGCTGATGGTGGAATTCGTTATACCGGTGATATTGTAAAAGCAATTGCAGCAGGTGCTCATACAGTGATGATGGGTGGAATGTTTGCAGGAGTGGAAGAAAGTCCGGGAGAAACAATTATTTTTGAAGGTCGTCAGTTTAAGGCATACCGCGGAATGGGCTCATTAGAAGCTATGCAAAAAGGCTCAAAAGATCGTTATTTCCAGGATGCTGAAGATGATATTAAAAAATTAGTGCCTGAGGGAATTAGCGGACGTGTGCCCTACAAAGGTCACTTGGCAGATGTGATGTACCAGTTGATTGGAGGCTTAAGAGCAGGTATGGGTTATTGCGGCGCTAAAGATATTAAAGCGTTACAAAATGCAAAATTCACTAGGATT
>JANPOX010000064.1:0-2278 GCA_031428235.1 Bacteroidia bacterium
GTTTTTACATGGTTGGATGCCACCCCACCCTACTTTTTTTGTAAAACGAAGTGCGTATGAAAAATACGGTAGTTTTAATTTAGATTTAGTATCAGCGGCAGATTATGAATTGATGTTACGCTTTATACATAAGCATAAAATTAAACTGGCCTATCTGCCCGAGTTTATCATTAAAATGCGTGTAGGCGGAAAGAGTAATGTATCCATCAAGAACAGGATCAGAGCAAACAAAGAAGATAAGAAAGCCTGGAAAATCAATGGATTGAATCCCTATTTTTATACGATGTACTTAAAGCCTTTAAGAAAAATCATTCAGTTGTTTAAAAAATAATATGGGGCTCGAAACTAAAATAACTTTGCGTATAGATTGGAGTGAACTCGATGTTTTCGGACACGTCAATAATGTGATGTTTACAAAATATGCTCAGGCGGCGCGTTTAAATTTTGTAGAAGCTATTGGATTAATGGCAATCTATAAAACGGATAAGATTGGTTTTATGGTGGCGGAAACCAATTGCCAGTTTAAAAAAGAGCTTTTGTTCCCCGGCAATATTCATATTGAAACTAAAATAGAATTTGTGAAGAATACCAGTTTTGCGTTAGCGCATACAATAATAAATGATGAGAATGAAGTAGTTGCAATTGCAAGAGATGTACTGGTTGTTTTCGATTTTAATAAAAAAGAAAAGTGTTTGATCCCTCAACATGTAAACGAAAAAATGGCATTATAACATCCTTTAGTTTATGAAATTCTATATTTTACTTTTTTTTATAAGTGTTTCAAATAGCATTACTGCTCAGGCATGGCATCAGAAATCTCAAATTCTTCAAATAGGAATAGGTGAAAGCCATACATTCAAAACCCGAATAGAGGAAGACAGAAAGAAATATACTTCAAAAAGCACAGGCGGTTTCGGCAAAATCAGTATCAAAAGCACACCTTCGTTTTTTATTAAAATTGAACGGGCACTTAATAAATACATGGGCATAGGTATGGTTTTTGGTTACCGTAAAACAGAAATCACACAAAATATTCCTTATTCATATAACGATACAACAACAAAATATCAATACACTGGTCCTGGCGGATATACTTACTATTATTATTTGACGAAGACCGCAAACGATATTTTCAACTTTACAATTCATGATATTAATATAGGCGCGAGATTTAATTGCCATTTTTTGCCGGATAGAAAATTTGACCCATATATTGGTGTGGCTACAGGTTATCGTTTATTTAACAGGGATTATTCTTACACAACAGATAATCCACATGGTGTGTATTATGTGGTAGAATACGAAACGCTTTTACCAATTTACGCCGCCGCTACCGTTGGAATAAGATATTTAGTTTCTAAAGATGTGGGTGTTTATGCAGAAGTTGGGATAGACAAATGGTCCATCATACAAGGAGGCCTAATTTTTAAAATTCAATAAACAAAAAACGCTGCTAAGAATCAAACTTAACAGCGTTTTTAGTTAAAAGCAATAATTACATCCAGCAGGAAAGAATTCCACCCATGATCATTAATGTAATGATCCAGTAACCGCAATTAATAGCGATGTATTTAAAACCCTTTCGTTCAAATAACGAATTAATGGTTAAAATCGGGGTTACTATAAAAATACCACTTAAAACACCATGAAAAGCTCCATGCTTAAATGTGCGGTATGCTGTTCCATATTGATCCATAATTGTCTTGAACATGGCGCCTATTTCTGTATCAGGATCTTGAAAAGTAGTGCCAAATAGCATCGATCCAAAATGCCATTGATGTATTACCATCGATTGGAAAAAAAACGCTAAGATAAAGCTCATTAAAAAGCTTACTCCAAAAACAACGGCCATATTAGCTCCTTTCATACTTTCTTCCGTAACACCGGCAGCCTTCATCCATGCATTTCCCAATACCTTTGGGTTATACCAGATAAAGCCCATAATCATTGGTACTAAGGCCGCTACTAACACTGCTAAAAAATTAATATCCATAATGTTTATTTTGTTGGTTTAATCAAATTTAGTCCGCGACAACATCGAATGAAAAATATTCCGTTTTAACTAATAACAATGTAGTGTTAGTAATATGGGTTTGTGAACATAAGACTCAGGAATAATAAGTTCTTAAACAGCATTATTTACATAAAATAATCGCAAATCTGCGACTAAAAAAAATAGCGTATCTTTGCCAAAATTACCCATCATGACTACTTTCAAAGACCTCAACCTAACCAAACAAATACTTAATGCGTTAAGCGATATAGGCTTTGAAAGTCC
>JANPOX010000065.1:0-12984 GCA_031428235.1 Bacteroidia bacterium
CAGGAAAAACAGCTGCCTTTGCCATTCCTATTATACATTTAATTGAAAAAGCAGGCACAGGCCATGGAGTTCAGGCCATCGTGATGGTTCCTACACATGAATTAGCGATCCAGATCACAGAAGTATTTGATAAAATTGGAAAGTACACTGATATTAAAACACTAGGTATTTTTGGTGGCGTTGACCAGGATCCGCAGATTGAAAAATTGCATAGAGGAGTTGATATTGTGATTGCCACACCGGGACGTGTATTTGATTTGGTGAACCAGGGACATTTGAAATTAAGAGACATTAAAGTATTAGTTTTAGATGAAGCTGATCTGATGTTGGATCTTGGCTTCTATAAAGACATTGAAGATCTGATTAAATATTTACCACGTCATCGCCAGACTTTATTTTTCTCGGCAACTATTAATGAGAAAATTAAGAAGCTGGCTTATTCAATAGTTCGTAATGCCATTCGTATCCAGATCTCACCTAAAGATCCGGTTTCAAAAAACGTCACGCACTCGGTGATGTTTGTGAGTATGGATGATAAGCGTTTCTTTTTAGAGCGCATTGTAAACGAAAATCCGGAAAGTAGAATTTTAGTATTTGTGAGAACAAAGGTTCGGGCAGAGCGGGTGTTTGAAGCTATGAACCGGGTTGGCATTAAAAGCCAAACCATGCATGGTGGTAAAGACCAGGATAGCCGCATGGAAGTAATGAACGGTTATAAGAATGGAGATTTTAAATTATTAATTGCAACTGATATTAGTGCGCGTGGAGTTGATATTGCGAACGTGGATTATGTAATTAATTACGATTTACCAGATGTAGCAGAAAATTATGTGCATAGGGTAGGGCGCACCGGGCGTGGAAACAATAAAGGAGTGGCGGTATCTTTTTGTAGTCCCGAAGAAAAACCGGTGTTGGAAGAAATCGAGCAATTCATGGATAAAAAAGTGACGGTGCTTGAAGTTAATAAAGGAGATTATTCTGAAACCCTGGCATTAACAGAAGACGTAAATGATAACTGGAAAAAATTAATTGCCGATGCTGCGAAGGAAGATCAGGTGTATAAAGGCAAAAAGAAGAAGAAAAAATAGAATAATTTGTTTATTTTTTTGTAAGTAACCGTCAATAACATTTATAAATTCCCACCTAAAAATGAAAACAAAAAACCTGTTT
This sequence comes from Bacteroidia bacterium, assembly GCA_031428235.1. Classification (GTDB taxonomy): domain Bacteria; phylum Bacteroidota; class Bacteroidia; order B-17B0; family Aurantibacillaceae; genus UBA4416. Next base: position 1,171 of record JANPOX010000065.1, read on the forward strand.
ATTGCATTGTCTACGATCATAAACTTTGCTGCAAAAGCGCAATTTGTAACTATTCCTGATACCAATTTTGTTGCTTTTCTTCAAGCTAACTACCCTTCTTGTATGAGTGGCAACCAAATGGATACAACGTGTACAAACATTATATCGGCTACATCACTTCTTGTTTCATCTCAAAATATTTCTGATTTAACAGGCGTAAAATATTTTACCGGACTTGACTATTTGTATTGCAATAATAATCTATTAACCAGTTTACCAAGTTTACCGGCTAATCTTAAATATTTATTTTGCTATACTAATCAATTAACAAGTTTACCAAGTTTGCCCGCTAATATTCAAACTTTACATTGCGCTAATAATCAATTAACCAATTTACCAGGTTTACCGGCTAATCTGCAAATTTTATTTTGCGGTGCTAATCAATTAACAAGTTTACCAAGTTTACCTTCTACTTTTCAAGAGTTATATTGCGAGGTTAATCAATTAACAAGTCTACCAAGTTTGCCGCCTAATCTACTGGCTTTACGTTGCTATGCTAATCAATTAACGAGTTTACCAAGTTTACCGGCTAATGTTCAAGCTATATATTGCTATAATAATCAATTAACAAGTTTACCAGCTTTACCAGCTAATCTTCAATATTTACAGTGCGAAAATAATCTATTAACCAGTTTACCAGCTTTACCGGCTAATCTTATTTATTTAAATTGCTACAGTAATCAATTAACAAGTTTACCAAGTTTACCCGCAAATCTTCAAAGTTTATTCTGCCGCAATAATCAGTTAACAAGTTTACCAGGTTTACCACCTAATCTTCAAAATTTAAGTTTCAGGAATAATCTATTAACGAGTCTACCACCTTTACCGGCTAATCTGCAATTGTTACGTTGCGATAGTAATAATATTGCTTGTTTCCCTATCTTTCCGATTTCACTTAGCAGTTCAGCTAATTTTTCAGTATTAGGTAATCCCTTCAATTGTTTGCCTAATTATGTTTCTGCAATGGATTCGATCACATTGGCCTATCCCTTATGCGGGCCAAATAACCCAAACGCTTGTGCAAGTGCGGCAGCAATTGCTGGCTACACTTATAAAGACAATAATATTAATTGCATAAAAGATAGTGGAGACCTAACTCTAAACAATATTCCTTTAAAGCTTTACGATAGTAATAATAACCTGCTAGATCAAACCTATTCACTTTCAAATGGCATTTATAATTTTGCAGCTGCTTCAGGAACATACACCGTAAAAATAGATACCGCAGGTATGCCTTTTAAAGTTCAATGCGCTTATCCGGGTATTGATTCAACGGTTTTACTTTCAAATGCCAGTCAATTAGCTTCCAATGTAAATTTTGATATTGTTTGCAAGCCGGGTTTTGATATAGGCGTTCAATCGGTTGTTCCGAGTGGTTGGGTTTTCCCGGGGCAGCCGCATACATTGCGAATTGTTGCCGGAGGTATAGGCAGTTGGTATAATCTTAATTGTGCTGCCGGTGTAAGTGGTCAGGTACAAATTACAGTTACAGGCCCGGTAACCTATAGCGGCAGTGTTGCGGGAGCTCTAACACCAACCGTGTCGGGAAATATCTTTACTTATAACATCGTAAATTTTGATAGCATAAATATTCAACAGGCTTTCGGTTTGTTGTTTACAACGGATACTACAGCGCAAGTTGGTGATGTCATTTGTGTAACTATAAATGTAACTCCAGTTGCAGGTGATAATAACCCGAGCAATAATGTTTATCAATATTGTTATGGGGTAATAAATTCTTACGACCCTAATATGAAAGAAGTATATCCCGTAAATGTATTACCGGGTTTTCAGGATTGGTTTACCTATACCATTCACTTTCAAAACACAGGAACTGCGCCTGCTTTCAATATTCGCTTAACGGATACATTAAGCGCTAATTTTGATTTAGAAACATTTCAAGTTATAAATTACAGCCACCTCAATACAGTTACTTTAAATGATAAGTTGCTCACTTTCCGTTTTCCTAATATTATGCTGCCCGATAGCTCTACAAACTCATCAGGATCCAAAGGCTTCGTACAATACCGCATTAAACCAAAAGTGAATTTGCCTTTGGGGACACAAATAAAAAATACAGCTTATATTTATTTTGATTACAATACTCCTATTATTACCAATACAACACTAAATGAATTCACCACACAAGTTACTTCCATTACTTCACAAAATGCAGCAATCAACAACCAACTATACGTATATCCCAATCCGGGTATGGGCAACTATTTAGTAAAATTGCTGGAAAGTATTGAAGGGCAGATATCAACTATTGAGGTTTATAATACACTTGGCGAATTAGTATGGAGTATTAAATCACAAAATAACGTAACGCCAGTAAATATAAGTAATCAGCCTAATGGAATTTATTTTTATAAAATTAAAGGCAATGGTTTCTTATACGAAGGAAAAATTATTAAGCAAGATTAAAACTAATAATACATTACATTTGTGCCTGCAAAATAATTTTTGCAGGCATTTTTTTTAGCTCAAATAATAAAATCAAATGAAAGTAGATAAATACATAGGTCAATCAGGTTTTACATCAAGGCGCAAAGCGTATGATATGATTGCAGAAAAAAGAATAATGGTGAACGGAAAACTGGCAACGTTCAGTACTAAAATTAATGAAGGTGATGTGATTTTAATTGATGGTGTTGAGTTAGTTAAGAAAGAATACATACCAACTTATATTGTTTATAATAAACCAAAAGGCATTGAATGTACTTCTGAAAAAATTGAAAATAATATCATTGATGCCATTGGCCATTCACAGGCCATTTATCCGGTGGGGAGATTAGATAAGGATTCGGAAGGATTGATATTGCTGACCAACCACGGCGAGATCATTAATAAAATTGGGAACTCAAAATTTGAACATGAAAAGGAATACATTGTAACCTTGAATTTACCCGTGAGGACAGCTTTTCTGAAAGAAATTTCAGAAGGTATCGAGATTGAGGGTGTGAAAACAAAGCCATGCGTGGTTTCGAGGGAGCCTAATTCCAAACGGATCTTTAGGATAATCCTCACCCAAGGCCTAAACAGGCAAATTCGTCGGATGTGTAATGCTTACGATTATCAGGTTATAAAATTGCAGAGAGTCCGCGTGATGAATATCAAGCTCGATAAATTAAAAATTGGTGAATGGCGCGATTTAACTGAGACCGAGCTTAAGGAACTCTTCGCTCAGCTAAACTAGTGTTTTACTTATTTTTTTAGTGGTTTCACGAGTATTATAACGATTAAAAACATAAAATTCTTAAATTAGCATTTAGTAAACTGCCCATTATAACCACTTTTGATTTACTGAACGATGAATAACTATTCAATAGAAGCAACTGCTAATACCCCTGATATTAAATTTGATATGGAGAAGGGTGAATTGAATATTTTTGGTCGTTCTATTCCTGAAAATTCTATTGAATTTTACAACCCTTTATTTTCTGCACTTGATAAATATCTCTCTAATCCTAGAAACAATACCGTTTTAAATATTCAATTAGAATATTACAACAGCAGTTCTTCTGCTTGTTTATTAAGTGTGTTTAAGAAATTAGAAAAACTTAATAAAGCAGCTGGTTTACCTGTAAACGTGAACTGGATGTATGAGGAAAACGATGAGGATATTTTAAGTGCCGGTAAAAATTTTGAGGGCATGGTTGATCTTCCTTTCCATATGATCGAGGTTTCAGAGAATTAAATTTATACAAAAAATTTTTAAATACTTTTTTGCTTGAAATAAAAAACGGTTCCTTTGTTGGATTATTTCAATTCTGTTTACAAATCTTCGAATGCTTAGCAAAAACAGTAATTTTCTCCTATAAACACTTATTACTTATTAATTGTCCTTAATAAATTGAAAATGAAGATTCAACGTTTTATAACAACAAATCTTTTTAATTTAATCTTTTTAATCTTGTTGTGGAACGCTGATCATTTATTAGGGCAGGCCATTCCTAAAGCTAACAGTTTAAATAGTGATACTTTAAATATTACAAAAGAAAGTGATTTAATTAATGAATATTTCCGACGACAACGCAATTTAACTTTGCAATTTGAGGATACGTTAACCGAAATAAAGAAAAAGGATTCAACTATTCCTGACGGTCACACTAAATTAAAATTTATTATTTTATGTTTTAACATTTCTAAGTCTTATAACGAAGAAATAATCTCTCTCAATAAAATTGCAAAGGAATATGAAATTTATTTATCATCGATTGTTATTAGAGCGGTAGACTTAGATAAGTACAAAGAAATATTTACTATCAAAGAATTTAACTCTTTACAAAGCTTTATCAAGAACAAGAGCGAGCTTCAAAAACAATCTACAAGCTTCCCTGTAATTTTAATTCTTGATAAGAATGGACAAATCTTAAATGCATGGAGTGGTGATAAAACAGAAGATGGTCTAAAAACAGAAGATTACTACGCTAAAATTATAGCTGGGCTTGAATCAATACCAAAATAAAAATATTTATTTCGGATCACACAATTGGTCTATCCTTCCTTATTCTTCTTGTTAGATCCCATTACTTAAATAAATCCTGAATATCAATGCCATGGCTATATTTATTTAGGCGCCTATCATCGGGCTCCAGTATAGCAATATCCTCTATCTCATTGCTATGTATATTATAAAACACTTCAATGAAGGTATCATCCACAATAAAAAGTTTAATGAGAAATGAATACTCGTTGATAGAGGATATAAAATCACCTTCGCCAAAAACGATGGCAGCCCTTCCATGTAAGTCCAGTTTAGAAAATTCCTTAACATCCATATTGCAAAATTAGACTAAAGAGCATTAAGTGACTGCTACAATTTGTAGCATAATGAAAAATTAAAATAACCTGAGAAGCTCTGAAATTTAGTAGGATGATTTTGCTCTTGATTTAGCTGTAAAAAAATACTTAGAATAGTTCTTATCTTATAATAGACACTGAGCCGCTGTATAATTTATCTTTACCATCATTAAGTATGTAAAAATATGTGCCAGTAGGTAGAATATTGCCAAGATAGGTACCATCCCATGAATTAGTATAATTTGTTGCATTATAAATTTGCTTCCCGTAACGATTATAAATTTTTAAATTGTTGTCAGGATATTTTTCAAGGTTACCGATGTAAAAAACATCATTTTCACCATCCTGGTTAGGGGTAAAAGCACTATAAAAAAACAACTGGTCTCCGTTAATTACAGTGATAGTTACTTCATCCGTAGAATAGCATCCATGCTGATCTGTAGAATATAAAGTATAAGTTGTTGTTACATTTGGCCAAACATCAGGATTAGCAGTAGTTGCGTAACGTATATGATAATCAGGTTGCCACCAGAAAGTGTTTCCACCCGTTCCGTTTAATTGAATGGTTGCCCCTTCATTAATGGTAGTATCCGGTCCGGCATTTACATTGGGCGGACCAAAAACGGTAAACACCATACTGGTTATATGAGCACGACAATTCGCATCTGATACAGTCAGTGTATAAACGGTGGTACTCAATGGGCTTGCGATGGGTTTGGCGGCAGTTGGATTATTAAGGCCCGTTACAGGTGACCAATTAAATGAATGCGAGGAGTTATTATTATTTGGTGCGCCAATTTGGATGCCATTATTTTGCCCTATACAATACCCGGTATCAATGCCTGCATTAAATGTATACATTTTATTCAGTGTAATTAACATCATATTTGATACGCTATTGGAATTGGCATCTGTTACAGTGAGTGTGTACGTGATATCAGACGTTAATCCGGATACAATGGGGTTTGCTACAGTTGTTGAATTTAAAAAGGTTGATGGTTGCCATAAATATTGGTAAGGTGGTGTACCTCCTGAAGCACTTGGTGAACCCCCAATCGGCATACTATCATTTAAGCAACCAATTTTATCAGGCCCTGCATTTGCCGATAACTGCGCAAAGCCCTCACAGGTTAAACCACTGAAACAGATAATATAAAAGATGACTCTGAACATAAAGACAAATGTAAAAAAAGAATTGAAATATTTCCGAATTAAGAGGTATTAAGAGGAGTCAGCTATGAATATTACAAGTTCTGGATTAATGTATTTTTACCAGATCTCGAAATTATTGTAGATCATGATTTTGCCCCACTTTTCTTTACCAAATTGTTTGGCAATTTGCTCCCTTAATTCAGAGGTTTTATAAACTTTTTGTTTTGTTTTTTTAGGAGTTAAAATAATTGGATCCGGTTTTATAATTTCTACAGTTTTTGCAAAATAAATAATGCCGCCATCTTCTGTTGCCAATCCTAAAATTGTACCTGGTAATCCTACAAAACTTTCCGGGCCAATGGAGGCGTTTACTTCTGTGCTGAACCATGCATAAATTCGTGTGGTGTCATTTGCCTGCCAAATTGCTTTACGACACATGTAGCCGCAAATACTGCGTTTGCTGTCGGTGACCTTCCACTTAAAAGTACGAATCGTATCTGCCAGTAAAAATGATTCGCCCCAGATTTTTTTTTCTGTGAGGCGCTTTTTTGTATGGCGATTCTGATAAACTACATTTTTGGTGGTTGCCCAACTCATCCTTTCAACTAAATCACTTTCCTGTGGCATAAAAACCGACAAGGAATCATTAAAATACAATTCAAAAATATCTATTTTATTTTTGTCTTCTTCCTTTAGCCATTCTTTCACATCGCCATTGTTTTTAAATTTTTTATAGAGGTTTGTTTTACGCTCATAAGTAATTTTACCGGAAGTGATTTGGGCAATTGATGTTGTATATAGGAACAACAAAATAAGAAAGATGATACTGCTTTTAAAATTCATCTTCTTCCTCCTTTGCTTTATTACTGTTAAATTTAATGGTGGCTTTCAATAAAAAATAACGTGAAATGATATTTGTTTTTATATCAGTTATTACGTTGCTGCTGATATCCCTATCTACGTTAATATTTTGATTGAGAATATCATAAGCGTAAGCACCTAAAATAAAATTCTCACGTTTACCAAAGGACTTCGAAAGAGAGGCATTCCAAACAAAGTAATTGATATTGTACCCATTGCTCCGTTGGTTATTGATGGTGTAATTGGCATCAGATTCAACAAAGAATTTTAAGGGTAGTTTGGATTTGATATGCCCGCTAATAGATTGGGTAGAGTAGGGCTTATTACTTGAATTATTGAGTGTGGAGGAAGACGCATTATAAGCATAAGAGCCATTTACCCCAACTTCAAAATCATCAATTTCAACATCGATTGTTAAATTTAAAGAACTCCGTAGATCCTTCGTAATATTCTCAACCTGGTTAACATAAATTTTATTGCTCGCGTAAGAGGCATTAAAATTAGGCTGAACTTCGAGTTGCTTCGAAAAGAACGGAAGACTTGTGCCTAAATAACCATTCATATTATAATTACCGTTTACATTAATAGCCTTGGAAACAGTTCGTCCTATACTGTCATAATAGGTAGCAGTTGACATATCATTATTCGTATAATTATAATTAAAACCCATCCAGGTATATTTTCCACTGACAGATTTCCATGAATTGAAATTAAGGTCAACCTGGTGAGTAAAAGTTGGTAAAAGATCAGGATTACCAATATTAATAAAGTTAGGATTGGAGTTATCAGGAACTGGTTGCAACTGTGTAATGGTTGGATTGACAGAACTTGTACGGTAATTCACACTCACAGATTTGTTTTCAGAAAATTTGTAACGCATGGTAGAAAACGGCAGAATGTTGTTGAAATTTTGCGTAGTTCTCCTGGCTTTAAAAATATTATTATTATCCACAAATACATTCCGTGCCTTTGTTCCAATAGTAAAACGCATTTTCTTTACTTCGTAAATAAATTTCAAACCTGCTCGGTTGATCTGTTTCACATTCGTAAAATTATTTGTCAGTGATGAATCCAGTTGATTGTATTCGCCACCGATATTATTGATGGAAGATTTATCCTGTTTACTGTTATAATACATATAATCATAAGAAGCCTCGATCTTTATTTTTTTAGTGATTGGCTCTAAAAAGGCAATGCCGGCTATATGACTTTGGTTATGATTATATGCCTTCTTTTTTTGATTAACGGTATTAAACGACTGACTGGTATCAGAATAAAAATAATTATCTGTTTTTAATACGCCATCTGTGTTGTTTTCAGAAAATGTGTTGCTGTAGTTGACTGTAAGCAGACGGTCTTTTTTATGAAAACGTTTCAATAATTTGACGTTATTGGAAACATCATATCCGGTACTTTTATTAGAATTATTAATAGATGTATTTCTGGTTTTAATATTATCACTGGTTAAAAAATCTGTTTCGTCCATGCTGGACATGCCGGTATTCAGTAATTTTACTTTTGAATTAAGTGTAATATCTGTTAGTGAATCAATGCGTTGTTCCAAACCAATATTAATGGCATGAGCTTCATTTTTAGTAACAGATTCTGCTACATTGGCAGAAGTATAACTGGTATCCTCCAGAAAATATTGAGAGTTTTTTGTCACTTTTGAATTAACTAAACTATTGTTATAGGAATAGTTTAAATTGAGTTTGGTATTCTTAAAGATCTTATCATTATAATAGAAACCCGACTTAATAGTTTGAGGAATACCCATTGGCTGGCTCGATGAATAAGACATGAACATATCACCATCCTCATTTTGTCCACGGTCAAATTCATTATTCAATCCGTATTTAAAAACATCGTCCCAATTAAAACTAGAATTTGGTGTGTTGCTGGCTAAACCAAAAACAGAGACCTTTAATTTCTTTTTAAAATAATTTCCCAAGGCTTCTCCTTCAAAGAACTTCTGAAAATCACTGGCTCCGCTCACTTTCCCGAAGTAACCTTTCTTGGCCTCGTCTTTCAATTTCAGGTTTAAGATCTTTTGTGTTTCTTCACCGGTACTGGAATTGGCTACATCATCACTTTTCTTTTCATAAACCTGAACCGATTCAATGGAACTTGCATTCAGGTTTCTGGTTGCAACAGTTGGGTCACCTCCAAAAAATTCATCACCATCCACTAATACTTTATCTACGGCTTTTCCCTGCGAGGTAATCTTCCCGGTTTTGTCAACTTTTAATCCAGGTAACTTTTTTAAAAGATCTTCAACGGTAGCATTGGCTTTTGTTTTAAAAGAATCGGCTGTATATATTAAGGTATCACCTTTATAATAGATAGGATCTTTAAAAGCAAAAATGGTCACCTCATCCAGTGAAACATTTTTTGGCTGAAGAATGATCTTTCCGAAATCATAATCCAGATTTTTTTTATCCCCAAAAATAAAATAGCCCATATCGGCAAACTTTGGATGTGAGATAATTACCTGATAGGTATCAAGTGGAATTGGCTCTAATTTAAAATACCCGGATTCATCTGTACGGGTAAAACCAACCAAAGTAGAATCCGTTAATTTAATGGCCATGACAATGGCATTGGGGAGAGCGCTTTTTGCCGAGGTATCCTGTACATTACCGGAAATGTTCAGCTTTTGGGAAAAAGAGGAGATTGCACTTAGTAATAATAAACAGAGTAAAAATCTCTTCATATAGGTTTTAGCTTGCAGCGAAAATAATGAACATAATAACGCAACATGACAAGAAGGTGACAAAAAAAGTTAAAACGGTTTTGAATGGCGGATTTATCAAATAATAGGTAAAAGACTTATTCTTTATCATTCTGAATGTTTTACGTCGAAGATGTAAGGTTAGTGATGCCTTTTAAATCAATCATGTAATGTATTTGTATGCCGGATATAGTAATTTTAAAACTAACAAAACCGTAGATAAACTATTTAAAAATTTGGTGATGAGATTAATACTACTTTTTTCAATAAATTTTCTTTTATCCGCAATTGGCATTTGTCAAAATACATGGGTCTATAAATCGCCTTTACCAAATGGTCAGGGCCGTGAAAAGGATATAGGATTCTCTGTTGGTGCGACAGGATTTGTTGGCTTAGGTTTTGATAATGATTTGTGGTGTTATAATACGGCCACTGACACCTGGGTTCAGAAAACATCTTTCCCTGGCATCTTCCGTAGCAATGGTTTCGGATTTTCTATTGGGCATTCTATTTATTTTGGAGGTGGTTCTGGTCATAATGATTTTTGGCAGTATAATACCGTTTCAAATTCATGGAATCAATTAGATACTTTACCTATTGCAATTAATTTCGGAAAAGGTTTTTCTACTTATAACAAAGGCTACGTTATTTCTTCCAACCAAGTATATGAGTATGACCCTGTAAATGACATTTGGACGCAGAAATCAAATTTCCCAGGTGTAGCTAGGAGGTTTGCAATTGCAATCACCATTATGAACAAGGGCTATTTTGGGCTTGGTAATGATGGAATTACTTACGGTAGTATTAAAGATCTTTGGGAATATGATCCATTGCTTGATTCCTGGATTCAAAAGTCGGATTGCCCGATTCCCAGACAAATGGGATTTGGCTTCTGCATAAATACTAAAGGTTATTTTGGCGGAGGCATCCGCGAGTGGTATGGTTCAGATCTAACCGATTTTTATGAGTACGACCCTCTAACTGATGTTTGGACTTCTAAAAATGCATCAGGTGTTTGCTCGTATGGATCAGCAAGCTTTAGTACCGGTAATGGGCTTGGATATTATGGTTTCGGCAATATCACTTGTCATATTGGTAGCTGCAGCCCTTTTAATTTCCTTAGGGCTTATGCGCCTGACAATACTTCAACTTATATTAATAACTATAACTCTGATTCTCTTTTGTTTTCAATTTATCCTAATCCAACATTAGGGGAGTTTCAATTCAAAACCAATGGTGAACCAGAATCTCTGAAAATTATTGTCTATAACATAGAAGGTAAAATTGTTTACTCTGAAACATCCAACAATACACAGACAGAACTACGAAAGGATATATCCTTAAGTAAATTTGGAAAAGGAGTTTATGCCGTTGAAATCACTGTTGGTGATAGACGGCAGGTTCGAAAAGTGGTGGTTAATTAAAATAACCTGTAATCTATCATTTAAAACTCTGCATTTTCATAACCAAATCTACTAACCGGCTGCTATATCCGAATTCATTATCATACCAGCCAATTACTTTCACTAAATTTCCAACCACGCTGGTAAAATCAGAATCAAACACCACCGAATGAGAATTGCCTATCACATCCACAGATACTAATGGATCCTCTGAATATTCCAAAATACCTTTTAATTTATTTTCTGAAGCCAGTTTAAATGCTGTATTAATTTGTTCAACCGTCGGACGGCTTGACAAATGACACGTAATATCGGTTAAGGAGCCGTCAGGAACAGGAACGCGCATTCCGCATCCACCTAATTTTTTCTCCAACTCCGGGAAAATTTTCCCTAATGCTTTTGCGGCACCGGTACTGGTTGGAATAATGCTCATGGCTGCTGCCCTTGCTCGTCTTAAATCTTTGTGTGGCGCATCATGTAAGCGTTGGTCGCCTGTATAAGAATGCACGGTGGTAACATAAGCTTCTTCTATACCCCATTGTTTTAAAACCTGCAGCATAGGTGCTGCACAGTTTGTGGTGCAGGATGCATTCGAGACAATAATATCTGATCCTAACAACAATTCATCATTCACGCCCAACACAATCGTGCGGATATCATCATCTTTTGCGGGGGCAGATAAAATTATTTTTTTAGCACCGGCGTTCAAATGTTTTTGAGCTGATTCTTTATTCAAAAACATACCGGTTGATTCAATCACGATATCAATATCCAATTCTTTCCAGGGAAGATTTTCAGGGTCTTTAGAAGAAAATATTTTTA
>JANPOX010000066.1:0-3077 GCA_031428235.1 Bacteroidia bacterium
GAAAGAAAATAACAGCTATCATCTGCTGGATGCCTTTCAGCCACAGAGTTTGACAATGCTTTTATCTATTCCTTCAGTACTCAAGTACGATACAATCAAATTCAATTTAGGGGTTGATAGTACTGCCAGCGTATCGGGCGCCATGGGTGGCGATTTGGATCCTACCAAAGGTATGTACTGGGCCTGGCAAAGTGGCTATATTAATATTAAGCTCGAAGGAAACAGTAATCTTTGCAGTGTTCGCAACAACGAGTTTCAATACCATTTAGGGGGTTATCAGTTTCCATATAATAATTTACATTCTGTTTATATGGAAATGCCTCTGCCTGTCCTTAATGTTGAACTGGACATTAAGAAACTGGCACTGGATTTACCTTTAACACAACAGCATCATATTATGTCGCCGGGAAAAGAAGCCGTGCTTTTAACCGAAACAATGGTAAATGCCTTGAAAATTAAAAAATGAAATACCGAATACTCATAGGGCTTTTTGCAGGTACTCTGTTATGTGCATTTCATACAGTGAATGAGCAACTATTTCTGTCGCCGGCTACCTGGCCGAAACCTGCCTATGATTTTTCTAAAAATCCACTCACTTCTCAAAAGGTAGAATTGGGAAGAAAACTATTTTACGATCCTGCGCTTTCTAAAAACAATATGATCTCCTGTGCGAGCTGTCATTCTCAATACTCGGCTTTCACGCATGTGGATCACGGCCTTAGTCATGGAATTGATGATCGAATTGGTACACGAAATTCGCCCACCTTAATGAACCTGGCCTGGCATAGTTCATTTATGTGGGATGGAGCCATTAATCATTTAGATATGCAGGCACTTGGCCCCATTAGTCACCCCGATGAAATGGGAGAAAAAATTGAAAACGTTATCATAAAGCTTCAACGATCAAAAAAATACAGGGCTTTATTTTATAAAGCATTTAAGGATAGCATCATCACCGGGGAACACACTTTGAAGGCCCTTTCGCAATTTATGCTGACTTTGGTGAGTGCTAATTCTAAGTACGATAGTGTGATGAGACAACAAACAAAATTTACCCCTCAGGAAAAAAATGGTTATGCTTTATTTCAAAAAAATTGCAATAGCTGTCATACAGAACCATTGTTTACGAATTTGCAATTTGAAAATAACGGACTTGCCGTAGATACCACTTTAAATGATTATGGCAGAATGAAAGTGACAAAAAACAAATCAGATTCATTGAAATTTAAAGTTCCTACCTTGCGTAACATTGAGTTTTCTTATCCTTATATGCATGATGGGCGCTTTAAAACCATCTCACAGGTGTTAAAACATTACACCAATAGTGTTCATCATAGTGCTTCTCTATCTAAAGTGCTGAAGAACAAGCTTGTTCTTTCTTCGAATGAGAAAGTAGATTTAACCGCATTTTTACTAACGCTTACCGACCGTAAGTTTTTATTTGATCCACGATATTCGTTTCCGAAATAAACTTTATCAAAGTTCTTGAATTTAAGTATCATTTGAATTATTCAACAAATATTATGTCTTTGGCTATCAAAAAACAGACTTCAACTAAAAATTCAAAAAAGCGATAGTTCTTGATTTACCTTTACAGTATATTATTTATTTGGGGGAGGTTTTTATATCTGAGAAATAAACCCTTATAACTTGATCCGGGTAATGCCGGCGAAAGAAAAGTAAATATAACCCTCTTGTAACAATGCAAGGGGGTATTTTTTTGTGCTGATACAATCACAAGCAGCTATTGTTCTCACCCTTCAGCTTCGTTCATGATGACAGTCGAACTGACAAACAATTTCCATCTCAAAATTTAGCTTATTCACCTCCATTATTTTTATGTTATAGTCTGTTTATTTATTTTTATATTCATATTCATATTCATAATCATAAAATTACCCTATGAAAAAAACTATTTTGACAACTGTATTGCTATCCGGCATATGATGGTTTCCCCATCTATGGTGCGTATGCTTTTAAAAACGCAAATGGAACAGGAGGCATTGTGAGAATGAAATCAAGCTTTGGGTTAAGAAACATTACCGTTCGTAATACCTATTATACAGGAGCCACTGTAACGGCTGGTCCAAATGTGAGTACAACTTACCCTTTAGGAACCTTTAAAGAAGATTACCAATACAATGCTACATCCACTTTAACTCCTGATTATCTGGATGATCATAACGGCCGTTTTTGCGTGACCCCTGAATATCCAAATGGTATCTATTGCTATTTTACTACAGTAAATAATAACTGGAATTCTTCTTACCCTTATGTGGTTGGCCCCACTTTTTACGGAACAAAAGTCGCACTAAAAGTTACCTCCATTACAGAAACGGTGACTACTTATACAGGCAGTGCAACGGGTATTGCAGAAGCTGATCAGGATAAATTCAATGTTATGGTGTATCCAAACCCCGCAAGTGATCTAGTAGCAATTCAATTAAATAATTTGAACAAGGAAAATCTAGCAGTGGAATTGTTTGATATAAAAGGCGCCCTGGTTCAAAAAACCACAATCTATCAGGGAAGCACTATTGCTTATTTTGATACCCGGACACTTTATAGCGGAGAATACATTATACGAATTTATGAAGGGAATGAGGTGCTGAATAAAAAAGTACTCATAGAAAAATAGGTGATTGTTATTGTTGTATTGTCTCAAAACCTGCCCCGGCAGGTTTTGTTTTTTTAATACGCTTGGTGTTTTATTTATTATCAATTAAATTTTGTAATTTGCCTTGTAAATTAATTGTGTGAATAAGGCAAATCGGGTGAGGCATTTTAAAATCATTACTATACCAGAGCTTAAAAAAACGGTTATCGCTTTTTTGATGTCATTCTTTTTTCTTTTTCAATCACATGCGCAGCAAGTTTCCAAAATTGAAGAGTTTGAAAAAAAGCTCCAAACTACTACAGATGCCTCATCAAAAATTGAAATCCTGAACCGTTTGGGAGAATTATACTTAAGAACTGAACCTTCCAAAGCAAGAAAATATTGCCTTTCTGCTCTTGAACTTTCTGAAAAAACAAACAACCCCCAGGGAAAAATTAATAGTAGTAATACAATTGCCAAT
>JANPOX010000067.1:0-12264 GCA_031428235.1 Bacteroidia bacterium
GTATCGTCTGTCCAGATTTCTATGCTTGGCACTTGTAAATATGTATGATAAATATCAACAGCTAATTGTAATTGTTTTTCAGGAATTAAATCCCACTCAAATTTTTTGGATTGATACTCCGGTATATTTAAAACAGAACGCTGCCAGTAAAATAATTTAAAGGCTGCCAGTTGTTTTGAATAGAAGGAATGAAAAATTGGAATTTCCTGAGCTGCGTATATTATTTTTGAGTCTTCTGATTTTTGTAATCGGGTCAATTGATTTAATATACCTGTTAAGTAGTTTTCAAAATTATCGGCTGAATCGGTTAGTTTTATATAGTTGCAGGTCACTGAATCACCTTTGTTAGAAAATACTGAATCAATCGATATTCGGTAATGCTTGCAAATTTTATAGGTTTCATCTAAACTTAGTTCCGTTTCATTTCTTAGACGCCTGTAAGCACTGTCATTGCTAATTTTTAAAAGATCGGCAATATCATCAACTAAAGATACATTCGCAGGTACAACTTGTTTCAAGTGTTTAATGAACATTTCCTGCATTTCAAACTCCGCTTTTTTACTGGCCATTTTATCAGTGTTATTACTAATAAAAGTATCAATTATATGCAGAAAATGCAAAAAACATCTTTACGGCCCATTAATTATTGCAATTTTCCGTTAAATTTTTCGTTAAATTTTCGACAGCAAATTTTATCAACCAATTTATTAGACAATAACTCCATTAATCGTTGTTATTACTGGATTTTAAAAATTTAAATATTTTTGTTAATTGAAAAAATAACCTTTTAGATTAAAAAAAGCCCAACTATAGCTTCCTTAACTAACATATTAGTGTTTACAATTACCTGATTATCATGAAAACTTAACGTTTTTTTTGATTTAGTTTTGTTTTTGTCGAGAAAACAACTAATTTAATCGATTATTAAACGATAAATCTATGAACAGAATTTCTACAAGACTATCTTTATTAGCGGTTTGTTTAGTTGTTTTAAACACATCCTTTGCTCAATTATCTGTAACAGCGCAGGCCGGAGGCCTAAAGTTTTTAGGCGACGTTGGTAAAAAAGGAAACGCTAATTTTTTCAGCGATATGCGCCTTGGTTACGGGCTAGGCATTGAATACCGAATTGGAAAAATTTTAGGTATTGGAATCGATGGTATGTACGGAAAATTAGCAGGTACAGATAATGATAAATCTTCACACAAGAATTTTCAATCAACTGTAATGGGTGGTGGCTTAAACCTTTATGCTTTCTTTGATAAATTAAAGGACGAGGAAAAAGATGTGGCTCCCTATATTCATGCAGGGTTTGGCTACTTAATGTTCGATCCTTACGGAGATTTGAGAGACAAGAACACAACCTTGTACCAATATTGGAATGATGGTTCAATTCGTAACCTTGAGGAATCCTCTGCAAATGAACCTATATCCACAATAATAAAAAGGGATTACAAATATGAAACGCAATTGAAAGATACTGCTGTGAGTTATGCGCGCAATACTTTTTATATACCGTTAGGAGTAGGGGCAAAATTTAAAATGGGATTTCGCACGAGCTTAAGAGTGGGCGTTGCTTATAATATTTGCATGAGTGATTATATTGATAATTATAAAACTGGTGGAAATGATAGCTGGGCATCTGCAAACATAGGTCTGAATATTCATTTCGGTAAAAAACCAAAAGACGCCTACAGTAATGTAGATTTTAATGCGGTTGATAATTCTGATACTGATGGAGATGGTATTAAAGATTTGGATGACAAATGTCTGGGAACACCAAAAGGAGTAAAGGTGGATGGAAAAGGTTGTCCGGATGACAATGATGAAGATGGTGTATTTGATTACATGGATAAAGAATTATCTTCTAAAAAAGGAGCGCAAGTGGATGGAGATGGTGTAACTATTGATGAAGAAGCTTTAGCGAAACGTCAGTTGGCATGGGATAGCTTATCTTCGGAAAGAAGCGAAGGTTTTAATAATGCACCAAGTATGTCTTACTTGCAGGATATTGAAGCGAAAGCAAAGGAAAATAAAGTTAAATCCGGTAAAACATCAGCAATACCTGCAGATTTAATAGAGGCAGATTATGATAAAGATGGTATTATCACAGCCGGAGAAATTACAAAAACAATAGATGGATTCTTTGAAGGAGCAAATTCATTTAACGTAGATAAGATTAATAAGCTCATTGATTTTTTCTTTGAGCAGTAAACCAAACATATGATAAAACCACTCGTTATTTTTTTTAACACTGTATCAGTATTTTTATTTAGCTTTTTTTTCGGCGATACTCCCGTGACCCTGTCTGGCAATTTTCCGAAAAACGTTAAAATAGCCACAGAATTTACAGCAGAGATTAAAGTAAATAAAGGAACTGTTGGAGGCTTCGCTAAACTGCAATTAGAATTGCCAGCAGGCCTTACTGTTAAGGAAATGGATAGTAAAAACGGTAATTTTTCATTTGCCGGAAATATTGCAAAAATCATCTGGACCTCAGTACCTGGCGATCCGGAATTTACGGTTAAATTCACTATGATTGCTGATGCTTCAGCAGCCGGGGCTAAAACAATTCCTGCTAAATTTTCTTACGTTAATAATAACAATAAAGAAGTGGTTGAAATGACCCCGGCTGAAATTACGATTGGCGATGCCGTTGCCGAAACTAACTCTTCAGAAACTACACCGGTAACAACAAATAACTCAACAACTGCTTTTGATAGTAACGCAGAGCCTAATTCAAATATCTTATGCCAAAGAACGATTACCAGTGGATCATCTGACAATGAATTCAATGTTGATGTGAAAATAAAGAAAGGTAATATTAAAGGTTTTGCAAAATTTCAGGAAACACTACCAGCTGGATTTACGGCCAAAGGAGGTAAAACAAACGGCAGTTCTTTTTCAGTTTCTGATGGGAAACTTAAATTTGTGTGGGTTTCTTTACCAACTGAAGAGGAGATGATTGTTTCATATGTTCTGGAAAAAAGCAGTTCAGCTTCTGCGGATGCAAAGTTAGAAAACGGAGAATTCTCATACCTTGAAAATGACCAAAGTAAAAAAATTAAATTAGGAATTGATGCAATTGGAAGTCCACCATCAAGTGTTGTAGCAACTGAAACCCCGGTTCAAAATCAAACAACCAGCAACGAAGCAGTAACTACCACTCAGGTTACAACCAGTGAACCTGTTAAAACTGAGCCAACAACTACTGAGCCTGTTAAAACTACAAAGGAGGTTGTTACCAGAAAAGAAGGTAATGTAAATTACAATGTTCAGATAGGTGCTTTTAAAAATGCAATTGAATCTGATGTTTTATCAAAAAAATTCAGGATCTCTGAAACTATTAAAAGTGAAATGGCTGAAGGTTTCAGTAAATTTATGGTAGGTAATTTTGGTGAATATAAACAAGCTCGTTCTCATCGTGAAAATATAAAACAAAAAGGTTGTAATAGTGCTTTTGTAGTAGCTTATAACGGAGCTAAACGAATTACTGTTCAGGAAGCCCTGATGATAACCAGTCAAAAATGGTTTAAGTAAACCAATTTATAATTTTGTATACAACATCGTAAATGCTTAAAAAAGTATTTTGCATATTTTTAATTTTTATTTGTTCTTTCATTAAAGCACAAACGGATACTACTGCAAATGCTGTGGCTTCTCCAACTGTAACAACTTTTTCTGAAGCAAAAAAGGAAAAAAAAGAGGAACCGCCTTCATTAGGAGATATTTTCAAACCAAAAATATCATTGGGCGCAGGAATGCTCTCTTTTCATGGTGATCTTTATGCCAAACATTTTCAAGCTCCCTGGACTGCCCGTATAGGTTATGATCTTAATATTTCGCAACGTTTATATAAACCTTTGCAATTAAATTTTAATATTTTATTTGGAAAGTTGGGTGCAAACGAATGGGTGGAGGGGCGACAGGAAAATTTTCAATCAGAAATCCGCTCGGGAGGTTTAAGTTTATTATATGATTTCGGAAATTTTATTCCTGATCGTTGCCGCGTTCGCCCATGGGTGTCTATAGGCGTTAATTCATTTGAGTTTTTATCAAAAACCGACTTAGTGGATAACAATGGGAATACATATTATTACTGGACCGACGGTTCTATAAAAAATATAGATGAAAGCGCACCCACCGCTTCCTTAGCAGTGAATTTAAACAGGGATTATATTTATGAATCAGATATCAGAGAATTAAATAAAGATGGTTTTGGTAAATACCAGGAACGTGCCTGGTCTTTTCCGGTTGGTGCCGGAGTTTTAATGAAGGTTACTGACAGAGTTGATTTTAAGCTTGGCTTGCAGTATTATTTTACTACAACTGATTACATTGATGGGATAACTAATAATAGTTTAGGTACCAGAAGCGGAACCAAACAAAAAGATAATTTTGTTTATACATCTTTTGCATTGCAGTATGATTTAGTATTGAAGAAAAAATCAAAAGGTGATACATTGCCAGACGATTATTATGATAATATTGACTGGCTTGCCATTGATAACGGAGATTTTGATGAGGATGGAATAAAAGACTGGGATGACAAATGCCATGGTACCCCGAAAGGTGTTAAAGTTGATGCTGGTGGTTGCCCGCTTGATGACGATAATGACGGAGTGCCAAACCATGCAGACGATGAGTTAACCTCGCCGGCAGGATTTGAAGTGAATACGAGTGGTGTTGCATTAACGGATGATTACTGGCAAAACTGGTATAACGTTTATATGGATAGTGGTACCGTAGTTAAGCAGGAGATTGTAGAGAATTTTTATGCTAAAAAAGATTCATCTTCAACACCAACTTCTGATGTTGCTAAAAATGATAATCTATATACTGTAGAATTGGCTCGATACAACGGTCCTGTGCCTAATGATGAAATGGCTTATTTATTGAGTATTGGAGATGTAAAATCTACAGTTCTTCCTGATAACTCAACGGTTTTATACACAGCGGGAACCTACAAAGAAATTCAGAATGCCGTAAAACGCAGAGATGAATTTATTGCAGAAGGAAATAAAAAAGCTAAAGTTGGGTATTTCAAAGATGGTGATTTGATAACTTTGGATGAAGAGCAATTGAAAAAACTCGTAGATGGTGTTTCTACGAACACCAATACTAGTACAACTTCAGTAAATAATGAATTAGGGACATCTGATGAAAATGAATTTGCTAAAGGTGACATTGTATATCGTGTGCAGTTAGGAGCCTATAAAAACAGAATTTCAAAAGAAATTTTTAAGAAGGCGGGAAGCGTAGTAGAACTTAAAACGGATGATAATTATTACCGTTACGCAACCAAAGGTTTTAAAACCATTCAAAATGCTGCTGATGCTAAAGCAAATCTGGTATTGGAAGGCTATAGTGACGCATTTATTACCGCATACAAAGATGGTAAACGAATTGCGATGAATACAACCAAGGCAACCATGGAAACGCAGGAGAAGGAAGATATCACGAAGATTGAGTCGTTTAGTTCTGTTGATAAATCATTGGTGAGTTTTAAAATTCAGTTGGGAGTAATTCGTAAAGCGGGCAGTACAGAAATGGAAGAGAAAACCAAAGATTTGCAAGGTGTAGAAAAGCAAGCCACAGTATCAGGATTGATCAGATATTCTATTGGATCATTCAGTGATTATTCAAAGGCAGATAAATACCGCCAGGAATTGGCAGATAAAGGATTTGCGGAAGCATTTGTGATCGCTGTTTTCAAAGGAGAAATTATTTCTATCCAGGAAGCTCAGGAACTTTTAAAATAATAACTACATTTGTTTTTCTTATTAAGTTACTATGAAAAAAATATTTTTATCTTTTATATTGGTGCTGACTTCAATAGCGATGTATGCACAGGAGCCTGAAAAGAATAAATCTTCTCCTGCGCCAAGCAGAGGTCAGGAAAGATCGATTAAGGAAATTGGTATATCTGTTAAATCAGAACCCTCAAAAACGACAAAAACCACAAAAACCACAAAAGTGACAAAAACTACAAGTTCGCCACCTTCTTCAAAAGAAGAACCTATAAAAACAGAACCAAAAAGTAAAGCAACTAAAAAACCTGAATAATTATATTAAAACCCCCGCCAGCTGGCGGGGGTTTTTTTGTGAAGCAATGGACTGTAATACTTCCAGTTTTATTTTTCGTGTCACGCTTTACTACCGCTCATATAAAATGTCAATAAAGCATATTTAATGTTTATACATTTGCCCAATTAAAATTTCTCATGAAATAGCCATGTGCCAAGCCGCACAAACACGAATGAAGAAACATGGCGTATACCATATGACAAATAAAAGACAATAAATATCTACATATGAAAAACGTATTATCGCTACTTGTTTTATTTACCTCTCTATCTGTTTTTTCCCAAATGCCAGGCGGCATGGGTAATATGAAGAATATGAAGGATCCAAAGTTAGGCAGAGTATATGGCAAGGTCGTTGATGCCAATACGGGTAAGCCGGTTGAATACGCCTCTGTACAGGTTTTATGGTTTAGTAAAGATAGTTTATTGGGTGGCTCATTAGTAAAAGAGAATGGAGATTTTGCAGTAGATGGATTACCTTCTTTTGGACAAGTTAGAGTTAAGATAAAATTTATAGGTTATAAGGATTATGTACAAAAAGTTTTTATTGTGCCACCTGAAAAAGTTGATCAGGATTTAGGAGATATAAAATTAGCCGTTGATGATAAATTATTAAAGGAAGTAGATGTGGTTGCTGAGAAAAGCGCAGTGGTGTTGTCAATTGATAAAAGAACCTATAATGTAGAGAAAGATCTTTCAGTAAAAGGCGGTACAGCAGTTGATGTAATGAAAAACATTCCGGGGTTAACGGTTGATGCTGATGGGAATGTGCAGTTAAGAAATCAATCACCAATGATATTTGTGGATGGACGACCAACCACTTTAACCTTACAGCAAATTCCAGCCGATCAGATTGATAGGGTAGAGATCATCACAAATCCGTCAGTAAAATTTGATGCCAGTGCAACAGGCGGAGTGTTAAATGTAATAATGAAAAAAAATGGCAAACCGGGTTATAACGGAATGGTTATGGCCTATATAGGAACCGGAGACAGGTACGGTGGAATGGCTAACATTAATGTGAAACAAGGAAAGTGGAACACCTCTTTAATGTATTCTTTCAATCAGGCTATTAATAATACGACTGGTTTTACCAGAAGAACTCAGTTAGATAGTGGTGTAACTACAGGATATTATAATCAGGACAATGCTACAAGGATGATGAATCTTTTTAATTTTGGCAGATTAGGAATTGATTATAATATTGATAATAGAAATACAATCTCATTCAATGGAATGATTGTTGGAGGGCAATTTAAAACGAATGATGTTCAAAATTATACAGGAGGTATCTACTCTGTGGATGCTTCCTCAACTGGTTATCAGATCAATGATCAAAAAGCTGCTTTTCAAAATTATAATGCACAGTTATTATACAAAAAAACTTTTCCTAAAATTGGAAAAGAACTAACGGTTGATGCAAACTATAATTATACCACTGCAAAAAATGGTTATCTGTTCACTAGAAATTCTAATACTTACCTGGGATTATTAGATACTACATTTGATGATCCTACATTTTATCAAAAGAACGTCGGGTCAACTATTGCCAATCAATATGTGTTTCAGTTGGATTATGTTAATCCGATTTCGGACACACGTAAATTTGAAGCAGGCATCAAAGCATTTTATAAAAACTCCCTAAGTTCTAATAATACCAGCATTGCTTCTGGAAATGAGGAGAGTTTTGTAAAAGACAGTATCATGAGTAACCGCTATGTGATTGATGATATGGTAAATGCTGCTTACGTGAACTATAGCGCTAAAACGTTCTGGGATATTGGTTATCAGGCTGGTTTACGTTTCGAACAATCTTATTATGCGGGTAACATAACAGACAAAAATCAAAAGTTTTCTTATAACTATCCATCAACTTCCGATGACATTTTAAAATCGTTATTCCCTGCAATCTATTTTTCTAAAAAATTAAAGAAGAGTCAGGAAGTACAATTAAATTTCAGTAGAAAGATTCAGCGACCAAATTTCTTTCAGTTGATGCCATTTGTTATGTTTGCTGATAAACAGAATTACCGTATCGGTAACCCGCAGTTAAAACCTGAATTTAAAAACATTGCCGAAGCAAATTACAATAAAATCTTTTCTAAGGGTAGTTATTTAGCCTCTGGTTATTTCCGTTATGAGGAGCAACCCATTACGGATGTGGCTTATCCTTCGCCATCAGACCCTACCGTATTGATCAACACTTCCATTAATGGAGATAATGCTATTCGTTACGGACTAGAAAATACGTTTAAGTGGACATTCTTTAAAAATCTGGACTGGACACTGAATGCGAACGCCTATTATATTTACATTAAAGGAAAAATTGTTCCAACAGAGCCGGAAGTGAAAACAGAAGGCTATGCCTGGAATGCCAAAACAACGATCTCTTATAAATTCCCTAAAAACATTACCCTACAGGTAAATGGAAATTACGAATCACCGAAAATATTATTGCTGGGTGTAGCTAACGAAATTTATTCGATGGATGTTTCGTTAAATTATATGTACAAAACCAAATGGATTTTTAATGCTACTCTTAGCGATGTATTTAACACCCGCCGAATGGGAACACATTTTGAAACTCCTTATTACATTCAGGACTTGTCACGTCGACGTGAATCCCGCTACGTGAGATTAACGGTTACATATTTGTTTGGAAAAATGGACGCCTCTATTTTTAAACGAGGTAAACAAATGAAAGGCATGGGTGGGCAGGAAGGTAACCAGGACGGATTGGATTTTAAATAAACTAATTTACGTGAGATTTCATACTTTCAAAAAGTAATTTAAGTTCTGGATTTTCTTTAAAAGTAATAGACATTTCTTTTTTTGATTGTATATTTTTTATCCTCGCTTCAGTTTCAGGATGTGAGCTCAGGTATTTCATGAAATCAGGCATTTCTTTGCTTTCGGTTTGAAGCAGTTTTAAAAGATCAATCATTCCCTTAGGCGATATTTTATTTTGCAGCATCATGTCAAAGCCATCATCATCAGCTTTTGTTTCTAAATCCCGTGAGTAACTCAGCTGTTTAAATTCATCAGCTTGTTGAGCAATACCAGACATTATACCGGTAACATCTCCAAATAAGCAGGCGATAAAAAGACTGGATGCAGTTGCCCTACAAATAGTTTTCAAAGAATGCTGATCAGATACATGTGAAATTTCATGCCCTATTAAGGCAGTAAATTCTTCGTAAGTTTTTATTTTTTTTACAAGTTTTGAATACACAAAAATATTCCCGCCAGGTAATGCGAAGGCATTTATCTCATCAGATTTAATAACAGTAATGTGTATGGAATAAGTACTGCCTGTTTCAAGTTTTGAAACAAATAAACTGGCGAAATAAGTGGCAGAATCTTCTTTGGTAGATGTTTGTAAAATGGACGCATTAATACTGCTACCTAATTCTATTTCTGCGCTTCGCGGAATTAAAGTCACTGATTTTTCTCCGACCCATGGTAGGACAATAAAATAGGTAACAAAACATAAAACAACAAAAGCCACACATAATGTAATGGCAATTGTTGTTGTGTTTTTTAACCAAATGCTTTTTGACTTCTTAGCAAAATTATTTTGACTGAGTTTCTCAAAAATTTCAACACTGGCCTGGTCATGGCATTCAATGGTTTGTTGCGGAAAATCACCGTATTTGATAACTAAATAATTTCCATTTAAATCAAAGTGCTTAATCTTTGATCTGGCCCAAATAATATTTTGTTCAGGGTCTGAAAAGTTTATATACAAGTTTTCATCTGCAACAAATATAGTACACTCATAATCTTTAGCCGTTTGCCCATCAAAATAAAGACACTTCACCATTTTAGATCATGGAAATATCTAACATACCAGCTAAATCATCACCGGTAGCATCCTTATATTCAGCTTCTGTTTGAACAAGATTGGCAGTATCTATTTCATTATCAAATTCAATGTTTTCTAAAGCTGTACGCATAATTCGGTTGATAGCGATGCCAGTACCAATGCCTAAGGTGAAAATGATGATAAGGTAATTGGTAATCAATAATCCAAAAATCTGACCAGGAGTTATTGAAGAACGCATCTTTATTTCTTTACCATTTTGAATAATTTTTAAATGACCGATTTCAAATTCGATCAATTGTTTATAATACCAAAATGCATAAATTCCCAGAGTAAGAATAGTTAAAAACAAGCCTTTCAATTTTATTAAAAATAATTCGGAACCTTCTCCATCAAATCTAAATTCTATATTGCCAAAGCGCGTGTGACTCATAATGTATTTACTGACTTTAACCTGCATCCATGAGCCATAAATGCCGAGGGTGATTAATGTTAAAAACCCTTCTAATAAAAAAAGTGAGATGAATTCTTTCAAAACACCTCTGTATCCAAAATGTATTCCACGCCATGAGGTTCTGGATAAACGGTATTTATTAGATCCATGAATTGCTATTGGAATTAAAAATAAAATGGCCACATAAAATAAGATCATTCCTACGATCATCAATGGTATTATGTGTGATAACACACACAATATTAAAAGAATGTATAAGCCTAAAATGATACCCACGGCTTTTATAAATCCAATAAACATTTCTTCACCAGTGCCATGAAATGCAAATCGTGTACCCGTATATTCGCTTTCGCCATATATATACTTTAAATAAGAAGCTCGTGCCCAGGGATAATATATTCCAATAGTCAGAGCTGTTAAAATGTTATTCATAATTCGTAAGCCTACTAATTGGCCATGGTCTCCATTAAACTTTAGCAATTTTTTAAATTCAGTATTTTCCATATTTTTGTTTTTTAGTTATTTAAATATAATCTATTTATTTTAAATATGTATGTGAGTCTATTTTTATAAGAAGCATTTTTTAATGATAAGCGGTTAGTTGGAAAACAGTAATTTTATTTATATTCGTTAGATAATAAATATAATATGATCCATTTAAAATCTTTTTTACCGCTTGTTTTAGTACTTATTATTACCTGCGCGGATGCCCAAACTAAGCCAGCTTCGAAACCAACCTCTAAAGATGGTTCTCCGGTTCCTTCGCTTAATTTTGAATACGCTTTAAATGATCCTTTTAAAGCACGAATTTATACCCTGAAAAATGGGTTAAAAGTATATATGAGCGTTTATAAAAACGCACCGCGCATTCAAACGTATATAGCTGTGAGAGCGGGAAGTAAAAACGATCCTGCAAACGCAACCGGTTTGGCCCATTATTTAGAACACATGGTTTTTAAAGGAACTGATAAATTCGGAACAAAGGATTTTGCAAAAGAATCAGTTGAGATTACTAAAATTGAAAATTTATATGAAACATATCGTCTGACAAAAGATGAAGCAAAACGAAAAAAAATATACCATCAAATTGATAGTATCTCTGGGGTAGCAGCAAAATATGCTATTGCCAATGAGTATGATAAAATGTTGGCCGGTATTGGTGGTCAAGGAACTAATGCCTTTACTTCTTTTGATCAAACCGTTTATGTGAACGATATTCCTTCTAATCAACTGGAAAATTTTTTAAAAATTGAAGCTGAGCGTTACCGTAAACCTGTATTACGTTTGTTTCATACCGAGCTTGAAGCTGTTTATGAAGAATCCAACGCGCCCGCGTAATCGCTTGATTCAGCCGATCCAGCAACAGTAGGCGATTCGGCAATTCGGTCAAGGCGTCATGCTGAGCGACGTATTCCAGGCGCTCTTGGGCCTGCATGCGTTCGGTCACATCCTTGCCGGTCGAAATGAAGTGGGTAATTTGCCCTGCTGCATTTTTGAGCGGGGTAATCGTTTTTTCCTCGAAATAATGTTCGCCATTTTTACGCCGGTTGATGAACACATCGCGGAAGGTATGGCCGGCTAAAATCGTTTCCCACAGCGTTGCATAAAATGCAGCAGTATGTTTACCGGAGCGAACCAAGCGCGGATTTTGCCCCAACACTTCAGCCGGCGCAAAGCCGGTGATTTGTTCAAAAGCCGGGTTGACATATTCGATTACGCCGGCGGTGTCGGTGATGAGCACTGCGTCGGCAGTCTGCTCCAGCGCGCTGGAGAGTTGACGCATGCGCGCTTCGGCTTGGTGCCGGGCGCTAATGTCGTGTACGAACATCAGGCTGCAGGGCACGCCTTCCCAAATGGTTTTAGTGGCCGAAATTTCCACCGGCACGGCGCGGCCATCGCGG
>JANPOX010000068.1:0-8419 GCA_031428235.1 Bacteroidia bacterium
CAATGCGGTAGCTCACTTATTGACAGTAGAAAAAATTTAATTATAAAAGGAAATTCAGATGAAATTAAATTCATTAACACCTGCAGAAGGTTCAGTAAAAAATAACTTCAGAAGAGGTCGTGGCCAGGGTTCTGGTGGTGGTGGTACTGCTACACAAGGACACAAAGGTGCTCAATCCCGTTCTGGTAACAAAAAGAAACGTGGTTTTGAAGGTGGTCAAATGCCTTTACAACGTCGTGTTCCTAAATTTGGTTTCAAAAACGTTAACCGTATTGATCACAAAGGTGTAAACCTTGATGCAATCCAAAAATTAGTTGATACTAAAAATATTACTGATATTACACGTGATGTATTATTAGAAAATGGTTTAGCTTCTAAAAATAGTTTGATTAAAATTATGGGAAGAGGTGAATTAAAATCAAAAGTAAATATTACAGTTCACGCATTTACTGCAGCAGCTAAAGCAGCTATTGAATCAAAAGGCGGAGTAGCAACAGAAATTTAATACATTATATGAAACGTTTTATAGAAACCATCCAAAACATTTGGAAGATAGAAGAACTTAAGCAAAGGATTTTAACAACCCTTGGCCTTATTATGATCTATCGTTTGGGTTCTTATGTTGTGTTGCCTGGTATTAATACCGAAGTTCTGGCCCTTGCAAATGAGAATTCAGCAAATGATGGTGGTATTATTGCCTTAATTAATGCCTTTGCGGGTGGAGCTTTCTCAAGAGCTTCTATCTTTGGTTTAGGTATTATGCCTTACATTACGGCTTCCATCATTATCCAATTGTTAGGTATGGCGGTTCCTTACTTCCAGAAAATGCAAAAAGAGGGAGAAAGCGGACGTAAAAAAATTAATCAATATACACGTTTTTTAACAGTTGCAGTAACTGCAGTTCAAGCTCCGGGATATTTAGCGGCACAGGTTTATACAAAACCAGGTGTTGTTGGAATTGACCCAACATGGTTTGGTATTCAATCAACTATTATATTAGTTGCCGGTACTATGTTCATCATGTGGTTAGGAGAAAGAATTACTGATAAAGGTATTGGAAATGGTATCTCTATCTTAATTATGATCGGGATCATCTCCCGCCTACCCTTCGCTATCACTTCTGAATTCGGTTCACGTTTACAAAGTGCAGGTGGTGGCTTGATCATGTTCTTATTGGAAATTGTATTCTTAATGCTCATCATTGTAAGCTGTATCTTATTGGTTCAGGGCACAAGGCGGATACCGGTGCAGTACGCTAAGAAAATCGTAGGTAACAAACAAATTGGTGGCGTTCGTCAGTACTTACCTTTAAAAGTAAATGCAGCAGGTGTAATGCCAATTATCTTCGCACAGGCAATCATGTTTATCCCTGCAGCTGTTTCAGGCTTCTCCGGTGGTACAGGTGGTGTTTTTGCTGACAGATACGGATTCTGGTACAACTTTATCTTTGCTTCTTTAATTATTGCTTTTACATACTTTTATACGGCTATCATGATCAACCCAAATCAATTGGCAGATGATATGAAACGTAACGGCGGTTTTGTACCGGGTGTTAAACCAGGAAAGAGCACTGCTGAATTCATTGATCAGGTAATGTCACGTATTACTTTACCTGGCTCCATGTTCTTAGCTTTTGTAGCAATTTTACCTTCTATTGCTATTAAATTAGGAATTAACAGCGCATTTGCCGACTTCTTTGGAGGAACTTCCTTATTGATCTTAGTAGGTGTGGTATTGGATACTTTACAGCAGATAGAAACTTATTTATTGAACCGCCATTATGATGGTTTAATGAAAAACGGAAGAATTAAAGGTCGTAGTAATAACCAAATGGCAATGCAACAGGCATAATAGATGGCGAAACAAGCGAATATTGAACTAGACGGAACAATTATTGAATCATTGAGTAATGCAATGTTCAGGGTGGAACTGGAAAATGGCCACACACTAATTGCTCACATCTCCGGAAAAATGAGAATGCATTACATTAAAATATTGACCGGTGATAAAGTGAAGTTGGAAATGAGCCCCTACGATCTATCAAAAGGCAGGATAACATACAGATACAAGTAATAAAGACAAACAAATAACCTAAGGAAATGAAAGTTAGAGCATCCATCAAAAAAAGAAGCGTAGATTGTATTATGGTTCGCCGTAAAGGAAAGTTGTATATAATCAACAAAAAAAACCCAAAGTTTAAACAAAGACAAAAATAATTGCGTATTTTCGCGAACTTTTAAAACCAAGTATATAATAATGGCACGTATTGCAGGTATAGATTTACCAAAAAATAAAAGAGGAGAAATAGGTTTAACCTACATTTTTGGTATTGGAAAAAGCAGAGCTCAACGTATTTTAACAGAAGCTGGCATTGACTTTAACAAAAAAGTTAATGAGTGGAATGATGATGAGCAAAACGCTATCCGTAAAATTGTTAACGACAATTTTAAAGTAGAAGGTGGGCTTCGTTCAGAAGTTGCTTTACACATCAAACGTTTAACTGACATCGGTTCTTACCGTGGTATCCGCCACCGTAATGGTTTACCGGTTCGTGGACAACGTACCAAAACCAACGCACGTATCCGTAAAGGAAAACGTAAGACCGTTGCAAACAAGAAAAAAGTTACTAAGTAATAAATAAATAAGCATTTAATAAAAATGGCTAAACAACAATCATCAGTAGCAGCTTCAAAAGCTAATGCTAAGAAAAGAGTAGTAAAGGTAGAGGCAGTTGGAGAAGCTCACTTGAACGCTACATTCAACAATATCATTATCTCTTTAACTAACTCTGCGGGTCAGGTTATTTCCTGGTCGAGTGCCGGTAAAATGGGATTCCGTGGCTCTAAAAAGAACACACCTTATGCAGCTCAATTGGCTGCGGCAGATTGCTCTAAAATAGCATCTGACTTAGGTTTACGTAAAGTAAAAGTGTATGTAAAAGGACCAGGTGCAGGAAGAGAATCTGCTATCAGAACGATTGCTACTTCAGGAATTGAAGTAACTGAGATCATTGATATCACTCCAATGCCTCACAACGGTTGTCGTCCTCCTAAAAAACGTCGTTGCTAAACCCTTCGACCCCGCTCAGGATACAAGAATAGCACGATACAATTAAACAGTAATAAACAGAAATTAAAATATAGAAATGGCAAGATATACAGGTCCTAAATCTAAGATTGCAAGAAAATTCAGAGAGCCAATTTTTGGCCCGGATAAAGCGTTGGAGAAAAAAAATTATCCTCCTGGACAACACGGAAACACTAAGAAAAAAGGTAAAAAATCAGAATATGCTATCCAGTTAATGGAAAAGCAAAAAGCTAAATACACTTACGGTATTTTAGAAAAACAGTTTGCAAGAACGTTTGATAGAGCTGCTCGTGCACATGGTATTACAGGTGAGGTTTTATTACAATTGATCGAATCACGTTTGGATAATGTAGTTTACCGTTTAGGTATTGCTCCTTCCCGTCGTGCATCACGTCAGTTAGTATCTCACGCTCATATCACAGTTAATGGAAACGTAGTTAACATTCCTTCGTATACATTAAAACCAGGTGATGTTATTGGAGTGAGAGAAAAATCTCAATCTTTAGAAGCAATCACTCATTCTTTATCAGGATCAGTAAATAAATATTCTTGGTTGGATTTCGATAAATCTTCTTTCACCGGTAAATTTATTTCTGTACCAGAGCGTTCTCAGATCCCTGAAAACATTAAAGAACAGTTGATCGTCGAATTGTACTCTAAATAATTTTAAGTCGCATTTTTTTTTAACCTATATAAATTAATAAAATGGCAATATTAAACTTCGTAAAACCAGATAAGGTTGTTATGATTAACTCTACCGAAACTGAAGGACAATTTGAATTCCGTCCGTTAGAACCAGGTTTCGGTATCACTATAGGTAACTCATTACGTCGTATTTTGTTATCTTCATTAGAAGGACACGCTATTACAAGTGTAAGAATTGAAGGAGTGGATCACGAATTCTCTACCATCAAAGGTGTTGTAGAAGACGTTACAGAGATCATCCTGAACTTAAAGCAAGTACGTTTCAAAAAACAATTAGATAACCATGATATCGAGAAGATCGTTATTCACTTTGCAGGAAATGAAAAATTCACTGCAGCTGAAATCGGTAAATTCGCAAATGGTTTTCAGATTCTGAATCCTGAGTTAGTGATCTTTAACTGCGAAAGCAATGTTAAATTAAAGATCGAGTTAACAGTTGATAAAGGCCGTGGATATGTACCTGCAGAAGAAAATAAAACTAATTCTGCACCTCAGGGAACTATCTTTATTGATTCTATCTATACCCCGATTAAAAATGTAAAATACACGATTGAGAACTACCGTGTTGAACAAAAAACAGATTACGAAAAATTAATTTTAGATATCGTTTCTGATGGATCTATCCACCCGAAAGAAGCTTTGAAAGAAGCAGCTAAAATTTTAATATACCATTTCATGTTGTTTTCTGATGAGAAAATCACATTGGATTCTGAAGAGAAAAAATCTGAAGAAGAATTTGATGAAACATCATTACACATGCGTCAATTATTAAAAACTAAATTAGTTGACATGGATCTGTCTGTACGCGCATTAAATTGCTTAAAAGCAGCTGACGTTGAGACATTAGGAGAACTTGTATCATTCAATAAAAATGACCTTTTAAAATTCCGTAATTTTGGTAAGAAATCTTTAACTGAGCTCGAAGATTTAGTATCAACAAAAGGGTTACAATTTGGAATGAACGTAGTAAAATATAAATTAGATAAAGATTAATAACTAAAATTAAAAGTTTAAAGATACTTGAATCTTAAACCTTCAATTTTGAACCAAGAAATAAAATGAGACACGGAGATAAAATAAATAATTTAGGTAGAACAGCTTCTCACCGTAAAGCATTAATGACCAACATGGCTTGTTCATTAATTGAGCACAAACGTATTTTCACAACTTTAGCGAAAGCAAAAGCGTTAAGAACTTATGTTGAACCAATCATTAACAGAAGTAAAGATGATTCTACACATAGCCGTAGAACTGTTTTCTCTTACTTAAAAAGTAAAGAAATTGTTGCTATGTTATTCAAAGACATATCAGTAAAAGTAGCTGAAAGAAACGGTGGATACACACGTATCATCAAAACCGGAAACAGACAAGGTGATGCAGCTGAAATGGCATTAATTGAATTAGTTGATTTCAACGAAATTTACTCTAACGGTAAAGCCACTACAACTGAAAAAGCTAAAACAACTCGTCGTAGCCGTGCTAAAAAACCAACTGATGCTAAATCAGAAGGAACTGCAGAAACAAAAGCTGACGACGCAGAATAATTATAATTTTAAAAGTTTAAAAAATCCCCGGTTACATTGTAGTCGGGGATTTTTTATGAGTAAATGCTTGTAGCTGCCCCTACCACACTAATAAACATTTAACTGCGCAAACATTTAAGGCAACTAACCTTTTATCTTTTTAAGAGGTTCTAGTAAATATTCCAGTCCGTTGGATTTGATCTCGTACATTGTGGCTAGCATCATTCCTAATTTGCCTGTGGGGAATCCTTTTCGTTGAAACCACTCAAGGTAAGACACGGGTAAATCTGCCATTACAATGCCTTTATATCGACCGTAGGGCATTCTTAATTTTACTAATTCTAATAGGACTTCGGAGTTGTCCATTTATTTTATGGAAGTATTAGTTATTTTTTTAAAATATAAAAGCTGTATGTCTTTAGGCTTAGCATAAAAATTTCCGATAATGAGAGTTTTATTCAAAGTGTCCAATTTAAAAAAGTACGCACTCTTATTTAAAAATATTGTGGCGCTAGGTAACCAGTGCAGGTAAATACCTTCTGGCTTTACATTGAAAGTATAAATTCCTTCAGGATCCTGAGGAGGTTTTCTACCAAATTGTTTGGTGAGAATGAACATTTGCTCACTGTTAGATTTAAACTCTAAAGTATCTTTTTCTCCAGATGTTTTTACCCATTTGCCTTGTACCGAGTTATACACTTGGGGAGAAACTTCATTTTGTCCGTTAATCTCCGAAGCAAAAAATATGATGAAGAGTACACCCAGATAAAATTTCATATTTATTTCTTAGCAACAGGCTTATTCTTTTTGCGTTTCTTGCTCCAGTAATTATAACCAAAGCCTAAAATAACAAGAATCAATACCGGAATCTTCCATGACACTAAACCATTTTCACCCACATAACACATAAAACGATCCCAACGGAATTTTCCATCGTGTGGGTTTTTGGTTAAAGAGCTTAGGATTGATTTTCCGCTAATTGGGTTTTTAGTAGGATCTTTCATGCTGAACCAAACAAATACCGGTCTTCCTACAACGTGATCAAAAGGAACTACTCCCCAGCTGCGACTATCAGCTGAGTTATGACGATTATCCCCCATCATCCAGTAATAGCCTTGTTTGAAGGTATAAGAATTAATCGGTTTTTCATCATACAACACTTGCGCGCCTGAAGTTGTGATCTGGTGAATGCCATCATCATAAGTGCTCAGCATTTTTTCATACAAACATAAATTGCTTGTATCAATCGCAATAGTCATTCCTTCGGAAGGAAGGATCATAGGACCGAAATTATCATTGTTCCATGGATAACGTTTGCTGTGAGGAAAAATAGATTCTTCTCCCATTCCTTTTGGTTTTACTTCTCTTTTAACTGAGTATACTCCTAGTGTATTTTTGATTTTTTCAGCTTTCTCTACTGTAAGATTCAGATTGTACAAAATTGTATCTCCTTTGGATAAGGTGTTTTTGTATTCTTTAGCGAAAGAACCATCCAGGTGACCGTTTTGAGAACCTATATATGAATAGAACAATAAAGTATCCCCATTTAGATTATAAGGATTTAGCATATGAGCCTCATCATAATAGATATCCAGATCATCTAATGTTTCAACTGTAAACATCTCAGTTTTACATTTTACAAAGTAATGAAATTGAGCATCTTTTGGAGTTAGATTTAATTTATCATTTATATATACTTGACCATCCTTAATTTCCAATTTATCACCAGCAATACCAACACAACGTTTCACATAGTGTTCGCGCTTATCAACTGGTCTACCTACTTTTTTTCCGTTTTTAATGGACATACCACCTAAATCAACACTGAACTTCGGATTGTTCATGTTCTGGTAACCATACCTTCTTACCATTTCATAATAACTGGTGTATTGCTGGGTACCAATAGTCACCGTATCACCATCAGGATAATTGAATACCACAATTTCACCATTCTTTGGTTTTGAATAACCCGGTAATCTTAAATAAGGCAATTTAATCCATTCAAGGTAAGACTGTGTGCCAGTTGTAAATGGCAACGTGTGATGCGCAAAAGGAAATGCAATGGGCGTTTGTGGCACTTTTGCACCATAACATATTTTGTTTACGAAAAGGAAGTCGCCAACCATCAATGATTTCTCTAAGGATGAAGTTGGAATAGTAAATGCTTCAAAAAAGAAACCACGAATAATGGATGCAGCAACTACCGCAAAAATGATGGGATCGGCCCAGTTTTTAATAAAAGAAGATTCAGATTTAATATCACTGACACCAAAAAATTTAATGTCTTTATTGAAACCTAAATAGGCGAAATATAAATAAGGCATAAAAGCCGCCATGAACAAATCATTATTCATCCGTTTTTTAAATGCACGCGCAACATGAAAGCCATATACGCCATACATGATTAGATTAACCCCCGGCACGATCATAATTAATCCCCACCATTTTGGGCGATTAATAATAGTGCCAAGTATCCAAAAATTATAAACCGGGATCAAGGCTTTCCAGGCCGGCAAACCTGCTTTTTCAAATATTTTATATAAACCCGCGAAGGAAATCAGGACAAGGATTAAAAAAATGATGTTACCCATATGAGAAAGTTATTTGTTTTTTGAATTTTAGTTATTAGATAAAATAATTTGTTTTTGTTTTGTCTTCGACTCCTCATAGACTGACAAACATTATGTCACGCTGAGCGGAGTCGAAGCGTATTAAATTAAATCATTCATGGTAAATATACCATTTTTACCATAAATATATTCTGCAGCAATCACTGCTCCCATGGCAAATCCTTTACGGCTATGTGCCTTGTGCATGATTTCAATATCATCTACCTCTGATGAATATTTAATAATGTGTGTGCCCGGAACTTCTCCTTCCCTTACATCGTTTATAAATAATGTTTCAGGTTTATGCTCTGTGATGCTCCAGTTTTTTTTACGTTCTATTTTTTCAAGGACCTGATTAGCCAACGAAATGGCAGTACCACTGGGTTTATCTAATTTATGAATATGATGGATCTCTTCCATCTCCACATTATAGTTATCATATTTATTCATCAGCTCAGCGAGATATGTATTTACTTTAAAAAATAAATTAACACC
>JANPOX010000069.1:0-9314 GCA_031428235.1 Bacteroidia bacterium
TGGATTTAAAGAAAACATGGAAGAAAAGGGATTGGGCCTTAAAAACATATATCAACGAGGGGTTTTAATTAAAGCCGATGTTTTAATTTCAAATAATGAAAACAATAAAGGCGTTAAACTATCAATTACTTTAAATGACAAAACTTAAAATATTAGTAGCAGATGATCATCCTATTTTTAGGGTTGGATTATGCAGCGTTATTGGAGCCGGGTTAGTTGAAGCCGTAATAAGAGAGGCTGACAATGGAATTAATGCGTGGGAAATTATTATTGATGAAACTCCTGATGTTGCTATTTTAGACATTAATATGCCTGGCATAGATGGTTTGGAAATATGTAAAAGGATAAAAAATAGCAATCTAAAGACAAAGGTTATTATTTTAACAATGTATAAAGAAAGATCACTGCTTGAGAAAGCTAAAGAGAATGGCGCAAAAAGTTATCTTATAAAAGACAATTCTGTATTTGAAGTTGTTGATTCCATTAAAGCAGTTTTAAATAATCAATATTATTGGAGCGAATCGTTAAAAGAAATTCAAAATGCTATTACTGAATCAAATAGAGTAATTAATAAAACAGAAATTATTTTAAAAGAATTAACTTCAACCGAACTTAAAATTCTTAAATTAGTTTGTAAAAACTATACTTCTAAAGAAATTGCCGAAGTGCTTTTTATCACCGCAAAATCAGTAGATAATCATCGATCTCGTATTTTAAAAAAAATAGGTTTGGATCAAGTTACCAATAGTTTATTAGTGTGGTCGATGCAACATAAAGATACCATAGAGAAAATGTAATACTACATTTTAATTATTTTTTACTAATTAATTGTTTGTTTACTTTACCTATTATATTAACCTTGCTAACACTATTAATTATTTTAGTTATTAATGAACAATTATTTTTCTGGTAGCATAAATTTTATTCTCATTTACTAAAGTGATAATGTATACTCCCGGTGCTAATTGATTAGTATATTCAAATTTATCAGACGTCATTACTTTTTTCTCAATTAATTCTCCTAATACATTTGTAATGTGAATACTATATGACGACATGTTATTAGCTACTAAAATCGTAAATACACCATTGTTAGGGTTTGGATAAACATTTAAACCAGTTGTATTTGCTGTTTCGATTATACCAGTTGCAATGCTATTTACCACTTGTCCGTTGGATGATGTTACTGCCGATTGTATACCTGCGTTATTAAGTGAGTAAACAGATACATAGTACGTTGTACCATTTACTAACGTTAATCCTGTTTTAGTAATTGATGTGCTAAGTGCATTATTTGTTGCCCCAACTACACTGCTATCATTGGGTGCTGTGCCAATAAAATAATAGTACCTTTTGATAGCTGAATTGGAATCTACACATGCGGTAAAGTTTGCACTTAAACTGGTGTTAGATGTTGTAACAGAAATATCAGCTCCGTTACCATCATTCAGAGTTACTGGAGAACTTGGGGCTGTCCAATCTATTAATACATTTAAATCGCCCACAGATGACACGTTTGCCATATTATCAACACATAATGTTTTTATTTTACAAGAATAAGAAATGTTACTTGGATCCGGACTTTGGTATCTAACATCTGCATTTGCATTACCAGTTGAAACTACTGCAGATGTTGCTAATCGTGAACGATACACTTTTAAATTATTAACCTTATACAGACACTCACGGGTTCTAAACGAAAACCCATTACCTGTCATTAATGGTGTTGTATCTGTATAAGTACCTATTAAATTATCATTCATCCAAATAGTAAATTTACCGTTTGTGCGATCGTACATTACTTTATTATCATACCACGTATTGGTATTAATTGTTATTCCTGTGAATACTTTTAATGGAGATCCTATGACATCATTTGTCACTTCGTAAATATGTATCTCGCCCACATCGGCTTTAAACCATACTAAATAATTATTACCTCGGTTTACATTGTTTACATTGTCACTCATAATGTGTATTCCAGCATTACGGTTAGTACCTGTGCCACCTATATTACTTTGCCAATGATAAATGTATCGGTTAGATAACGCTTGATTTAAGGTCGTATTAAAAGCAGTATTAGTATTTACATTATCAGTTTGGTTTAGCACATTACTGCTTATACCCCATGTGCCTGCATTAACTGTCCAATCAGTATGAATAGTATTATCAAAATTATCACATAAAAAACCATTGTTTGTATTTCCTCTCCACTCTGTTCCGTTCCAATCTAATACTGAGTACAACGATTTTTCTAAGCCACTACCGCCGTTATTATCAGAATCTGTAAAATTTACTGTAAAGTTTGTTGTTTTGTATGATGCAGGATTTACAATGTTAGCGACACTTGTTGGCGGTGTAATATCAACAGTGCTTGGAGGAGGCGTTACTATTCCTGTATTTATAAATTCGTGATACCAAATAGTACCATCTGGGCCAATTGCATCTTCAAAATTTGATTTATTGTAGGTAATACTATGTCCTTCGGTACTATTAGTCTGACTATAACCACCATATTGATACACTTGACTCCATTGACCCGCTGGGTCATTACAAGTATAAGTAGTGCCATTATAGCCAGTAATAACCATTACATGCCCGTAGCTTGTAAAATAGCCATGTACAATAACTGGTTTACCAGCAGCTAGTAATGCATGTATTCCAGCAAATGTGCCATTTGTATGTGGAACATCTCTAACCGTTAAACCAAAATAGGCGGCTTCTGCATCAAATACTTGTTTTAAACCATAAGTGGTTTGCGCTTGTGATGTACCATAAATACTACCTATTGCATCAGGTGTTTCGGCGGTACCTCCATAAAACTTAATAACCATGGCAATAGATGTGTTTTGGCAACTACCACCCGGATTAATACTGTTATTGTATTGATAAAAATAGGGTACACCTGGCACCCAGCCTGTTTGCGATGATAAACTCAGTACAAATAGTAATGAAAAATAAGTATACAAATGGTTCATACTAATTAATTTTTAATTGTTTAATGTAAACGTAAGCAAGCTATTTTATAGTTTATGAGGGGAATACCCTTTAAATTGATTTAGAAAAAAATTATTTTTAAAAAATGACACGGCCTTTATGATCACTTTTATTTCTTTTCCCTCATTACACTGTTTCAAAGGGCAATTTAAAATGTCGTACTGACTATCCCAGTAAAAAAAAATAAACGCTCAACACATCATATCCGTATTTCAGGATCATCACTGATACAATGACCAGGAAAAATACCCGCATAAGATTGACAGTATTGGTAGTACCGGAACGGACATTCTTGTAAAAGCTATTATCTACATTACGTTGTTGCATGTATTCATTAAAGAATCTTCTCACCGTGGAAGTACTGATTTTAAAGTACACTGTATCATTGATGAGGTAGGTCAGATTTCTGCTCACTATTTACGTGAATTATTGCGTTTTGCGAAAAACCGAAATATTATGATGATTAACGGTTTACCGAATAAATCAGGATTAGAGGCGCATTATAAATACACTTACCAGTTCAGGAGAGAAGAAAATAATAACGTTCGTATCTTCCCAAGTATTGTAACGGAAATTGAGGCTTAGGAATAAAAACAAGTCGTGAAAAAATCAAAAAAGCCGTTCCAATGAGGGACGGCTTTTTGATTGGAATTAGTTTTGGCTACACCGTATCCCATCTCTCGCTTAAGCTTAGATGTCGGCTTGTGGTATTATAAAGATAAATTGTAAGCAAGGATTTTTGTTACACAATATTGATGCATTGTTATACATTTTTTATTTCCCGAACATAGCATCAGGGATTTGCTAATGACACGCACATCATCTACTTGTACGGTAGGCAATTTTTGAAATTATTTTTTTCCTTGTCGAAACCTAAGTCATATAAAATAATGCTCCGAAACAATTTGAAAAGATCCTAAATCAAAAAGCCATTTTTTGTAAAACGGCTTTTAATTTGATTGGCTACGCCGTATCCCATCTCTTGCTCATGCTTAGATGTCGGCTTGTGGTATTATAAAAGTAATGTTGAAAAAGGCCTTATTTCATTTTATTTTTTATACGAGTAATTTTTAATGCCGAAAGGGGGTTTTGGTTAGGCGAAGAAAAATTGAGGCTATAAAATTTTAATAAAAACTATTTTAAATATTAATCATCAAATAATTGTTACAAAAAAACGCCCCATCAGCCAGTAGGCAGATGAGGCGTTTTATTTATTATGTGGTCTGAGTGGAGTCGAAGATTACATCATTCCACCCATTCCGCCCATGCCCGGGTTACCCATTGGCATTGCAGGAGCATCTTCTTTTTTCTCTGCTAATACGCAGTCAGTAGTTAACAACATCGCTGCTACAGAAGCTGCATTTTCTAAAGCAATACGGCTTACTTTAGTAGGATCAATAACACCTGCTTTTAATAAGTTCTCGTATTTCTCAGTACGTGCGTTGAATCCGTAATCATCTTTTCCTTCTTTCACTTTTTGTACAACAATAGATCCTTCGATTCCACAGTTTGCACAGATCTGACGTAAAGGTTCTTCGATTGCACGACGTACAATTTGAATACCTGTGTTCTCATCTTCGTTTAAACCTTTTAATTTATCTAAAGATGCAATGGCACGAATATAAGCAACACCACCACCCGGTACGATACCTTCTTCAACTGCTGCACGAGTAGCTGCTAAAGCATCGTCAACACGGTCTTTTTTCTCTTTCATTTCAACTTCAGTAGCTGCACCAACATAAAGAACTGCAACACCGCCAGCTAATTTAGCTAAACGCTCCTGTAATTTTTCTTTGTCGTAATCAGAAGTTGTTGATTCAATTTGTGCTTTGATTTGATTTACACGAGCCGTGATATCTGCTTTTTTACCAGCACCACCAACGATGGTTGTGTTGTCTTTATCAACAGTAACTTTTTCTGCTTTACCTAAGAAAGTTAAATCAGCGTTCTCTAATAAGAAACCTCTGTCTTCAGCAATAAAGATACCACCAGTTAAAATTGCAAGATCTTCTAACATTGCTTTTCTTCTATCGCCAAAACCCGGAGCTTTAACTGCACAGATTTTTAAGTTAGAACGTAAACGGTTTACAACTAATGTTTGTAAAGCTTCGCCATCAATATCTTCAGCAATAATTAAAATAGGCTTACCTGTTCCAACTGCTTTTTCAAGTACAGGTAATAATTCTTTCATGGAAGAAATTTTCTTCTCATAAATTAAAATTAAAGGGCTTTCTAAAACTGCTTCCATTTTATCTACATCAGTAATGAAATACGGAGAGATATAACCTCTGTCGAATTCCATACCTTCAACCACTTCAACAGTAGTATCAGTTCCTTTAGCTTCTTCAACAGTAATCACACCTTCTTTTTTTACTTTAGCCATCGCTTCAGCAATTAATTTTCCGATAGTGCTATCATTGTTTGCAGAGATCGTTGCAATCTGTTCAATTTTTTT
Organism: Bacteroidia bacterium; assembly: GCA_031428235.1. Lineage (GTDB taxonomy): Bacteria > Bacteroidota > Bacteroidia > B-17B0 > Aurantibacillaceae > UBA4416. The sequence goes on from JANPOX010000069.1 coordinate 5,453, forward strand.
ATTGTCGTTACCAACCATTTGAGATTGTTTCTTCAAATCAGCAACTACTACTTCAACTGCTTTGTCGATACCGCGTTTCAAATCCATTGGATTTGCACCTGCCGCAACGTTTTTCAAACCACCGGTAACAATAGCCTGTGCTAAAACAGTTGCTGTTGTTGTACCATCACCTGCTGCATCAGCCGTTTTAGAAGCAACTTCTTTTAATAACTGCGCACCCATGTTTTCAACAGGGTTCGATAATTCGATTTCTTTTGCAACCGTTACACCATCTTTAGTAATTTGTGGTGAACCAAATTTTTTGTCGATGATTACGTTACGTCCTTTTGGACCTAATGTTACTTTTACTGCGTTTGCTAATGCATCCACTCCGCGTTTTAAAGCGTCGCGTGCTTCGATGTTAAATGATATGTCTTTTGCCATTTTTGTTTTATTTTAATGTTTATGTTTTGTTTTAAGGACTTGAGAGATTTAAGGGATTGAAGAGAGTCAGGACTTGGATTTTACAATCTTTTTTGTCTTATGTCCCTTCAGTCTTGTGTCTCTTAAATTACTGCGTATATGTCGCTTTCACGCATGATCAACAGGTCTTTCCCGTCAACTTGAATTTCTGTTCCTGCGTATTTACCATACAAAACAGTATCACCAACTTTTACAGTCATTGGTTCATCTACTTTGCCGCTTCCTACTGCAATTACTTTACCTTTCATTGGTTTTTCTTTTGCAGTGTCAGGGATAATTAATCCACCTGCTGTTTTTGTTTCTGCCGGAGCCGCTTCAACCAATACTCTATCGGCTAAAGGCTTTACATTTACGTTTGTACTTGTTTTTGCCATAATTATGTGATTTTATAAATTTTAAATTTCTGGTGGCTAATTGTCCAAAAATGTGCCAAGGCTAAAATTGACATTTGAGGCGACAATATTGCAACATTTTGCCGTTAAATGGACAAAATTGTCAGTGCTGCTGTCAGGTTAATGGAACCCGGATGACACGGATTGGGCTGATTTCCACTGATTATTAATAAAAATATAGGGAACGGGGGTTCAAATCATGTAGAAGTGAATCCCCTGGCGGGTGGCAGTTCCTATTTTTTCCAGGCCAAAAACATCAACTAATTAACAATTACTTTAAAGGTTTTTGTAATATCTTTTTCGGTTAAATGCACTAGGTACATGCCCGGTTTACAGTAAGAAAGATCTATTTTGGCATTGGCTCTGTCTGAACATAATGAAGTACTTTCGTTTGAAACCATTTTTCCCTGCAGGTCAAAAACTTTAATCTCTGCTTTCGTACAATCGTCGATACCTGAGATCTCAAATGCATTACGATTTAAATATTTTATGTACAGATTTGATGTATTGCCAGTATTCGCCACCGCGGTTGGTAACAACGAAGAGATATTAAAATTATCCATTCTAAAACCATGGTGACTAATACCGAGTGTTCCGGAAATGTAATTGCTTTTATAAGCAAACCTGAATTTTACATTAGGGTAGCCATTAAGGAAAGAAAGATTAATGGATGCAGGGCCTGTAAATCCAGCTATATTCCAACCGGGTTGATTATTTAAGGATTGAAGGTAATAGAAGCTTGGATACAGATTAACGGCAGCAGGATCCTGTGATTCTGAAATCACTACCCAATTTATGCCTCCATCTGTGCTGTACTGCAAATTACCCCCGGAGCTGTATGACCAATGGTTACTGCCCATGCATTTAAAATCAAATTCCAGTTTATAGGTGTTACCACCCGAAAAATCAAATGTAGGACTTACTAAATAATAGATGGGAAAAAGATTTGCGAAATTATAATAGGGAGAGTTAGTTATAAGATCGAGGAACCATTCGCCATTAGAGACCATATAAGAACGTTCCTGAATAACTAATTTATGCCTGAAGCGTTGTTCAAAATCATAAGTATTGGGAAGAGAGTCTTTATAAAACGACCAGCCATCAATTTCTGAGGCATTAAAATCATTAAAATAGGGAAGTTGATGAGCCGAATTATTATCTAATGGAAAGTAGCCTATATTGTTAGATTCGTTGGTTTCAGCAATTAAGTTCTGAGAATCGAGTTGATAGATCATATATTTCACACCAGAGTTCAAGGCAGTGGTATTTCCTTTGAAATTAATAAAGCTTTTCATTTGCGGCCTTATTTTACCCACAGTAACTGTGCGGAATAAATTATCTCCTGCATCTAATATACTATCTACTGATAGATAGAGTTTTAAATCTGTTTGAGGCGAAATATAATTGCCATTATTGTTGACATCAAAAAAAGCAGATATAAATTTATCGATAGGCACCGTCTGAAGATTTTTTCTGTTATTGATCGCAAGGTCTATTGTTGCTTCTGTAATACTGAAATTATCAATCAACGCCCCATCTACAGGAGCACTTATATTTGCATAGTTAAACCTGAATAAGATTTTTTTATGATGTTTTAAAAAATTTAAGTCAATAACATAATGAGAGGTATTTAATCCGTCTCTAGACTGGTATTCATGAAAAGCCTGAAAAACTTTTTCTGTTTTCTCTCCGATTATATAACTTTGTATAAATCCATTTGCAACGGCCGTTGGTAAAAAATCTTTTCCCATACCCATATCATAATCAAACCTGTAAAACCAGCGGGCAAACGATTGGTTAGTAGTGTCAAGGACAGTCCATGTAAATCCTCCATCGGTTGAATAAGTCATATTAAGTCCATTATAGGGCCACAAATTATAATTGTTAACGAAATAAGGTGTGTGTTTCATGTCAAATTCCATAACCGGATTATTCAATTGACTTAGGTTGTAAATAGGAGTAGATAAATGCATTTTTGAATTCTGGCTGAGAACTGAAGTTGCAGAAGTTACCCAGCCTTTTAAACCGGAAAATGCAGATGTAATATTTGTTTTTGTTGGTGTGGCACAAACCCAATCGTCATAACCTAATGTTGCGTAGTGCACCCAATTGTTTGTGTTTGATTCAAAATCATTAAAGTATGGCAAGGTTTCAGGATTATTTTGGATGATTTTAATATAGCTCATATTATTGTACTCACGCATTTCGTTAACTGCAGAGTTTGCATCCAACTGATAAATAATAAAATAATTACCGGCAGTTAGAACCGGTTTTGTAATGCCAATTTTTCTTTTAATATAAGTGGTGTCAGTTACAGATGGTTCGCTAACTGCAGTTATGAGGATATCAGAACCATCCAATATACTATCAGCAGACCAATAAAATTTGGTTGTCGTGGAAGGTAAAACAGATAAACCAGAATTAAATAAATAATAATTTAGTGTGTCTGATACCACATTTGAATTTGTATAATAGCGTTCTTCCCTGAAGTCTGCCGAAACATCAGGTTTAATTTCGCCAATATAAATATCATCAACAGCGTTCCTGGAATAATTACTTGATCCCGCCGGCATCTGGAGATTTGATGCACTGATGGCAAATTTTGTACTGACAATGGTGTCGAATGAATTACTTAATTTGTAGCAAAAGCAACTCCAGTTACTGGAAGTAGGTAATTTTATTGGAACGGAAGAAGGGTAGTAAGGTAGCGAGGTTTTAAAGGACTGATTAGGAGGAATAAGTAAATTCATGTTGGCGGATGATGACCCCATGGTCATTCTATACCAAAAGCAGATAGACTGATTTGACTTAGTACTTAAATCAAGAAAAGGGGATTGCAGAGTTGTATAAACCGGATTTGGTATAGTTGACTGTAAAACGGTGTGGAAGGCATTTAAACCTGAATGTGCTTTTTCCAGGCGAAAATAATTTGGTTGGCTTTGTCGCCAGGAGAGGCCATAAGAAGGATTGTAGTTAGGCGTAAAATGACCCCAAACGTTGGATAATGA
>JANPOX010000070.1:0-7306 GCA_031428235.1 Bacteroidia bacterium
TAAGTTCTCTTATCGGCCTGCTATGCCAGGTGTAGTGGGCTTGTCTTTGAAGATTAAAAAAGTATATATATCTGCTGCTGTGCAACTTCCGGCAAGTGAAGTGCTCAAAAAAAAATACGGAGAAACTAAATTCAGAAATATTAATATTAATATTCAGGGTCGTATAGTAAACTGGGGACTATTTTACAGAGATTACAAAGGTTTTTACCTCTCAAATTTTCAAACTTATTATCCTGATTGGAATCAAGACTCGCTTGGATATCCAAAATCCCCAAGCTTAAGGATCATAGAAGTTGGTTTGAACTTAGGCTTTAACTTCAACAGGAATTTTTCTATGAACGCAGCATTTGCTCAGGGAGAACGACAAAAGAAAAGTGAAGGATCTTTTCTAATGGGGATATCAGAACGTTACCAGCGCATAGAAACCGACACAAGTTTTGTTCCGCCTACGCAAAGTCATTTATATCCTAACCTCGATAAATTGAACTATGGAAATTTTACCAGCACGATCTTTTCCATAGGTTTCGGATATCAGTTTGTAATAAAAAAGTTTCATTTTACTCCTGTTATTATGGCTGGGTCAGGTTTCCAATTTCAAAGTTATGAGCAAACCGATAGAAAAAGATTTTGGATCAATTACCCCACTTATGCAAGCGCCAAAGCACAGTTTGGCTATAATGGTGCTCATTTTTTCTATAATATTATATACGGAAGTGAATTCAATACCATTCCGATTAAAGAATCAAGAATTCGCCTATTTCATAACTGGCTTGAATTTGGAATGGGCCTAAGGTTTTAATACTCGTCTTTGCGAGGAGGGACGACGAAGCAATCTCATACAGAGTCAAATTGTTTTGAGCTCTCACTTCGACTCCGCTCAGTGTGACAAACCATATTTTTTGCTGATTATGGACCAATTAAAATTAAAAAAAGCTGCCCTTTTTGAGACAGCTTATTTATTTTGAAATAAATGAATTAGATTTATTTTTTCTTTTCAAATTCAGACACTTGATTATCGTAACACAGGTAGTACTTACCTTTTTCAAGGTTATCTATCACTGTTTCTTTACCAAATCCCTTTTTAACCACAGTCCCAAAAGCATCATACACTTCAAAGGCAGTTTCTGTTGTATACTGAATTTCCTTATTATTTTTTGTGATCATAAAAGAAGGTTTATCTATTCCGGAATTGATGATCACCGCGGATGATACTTTAGGAGTAGCGCCTAACCCTAACTGTTTTACTCTGAATTTATTTTCTCCGCTATGCGTAGCTATCTGAAAGGAATAATCATGATTATCGGGGCTTCCTAATCCTTGAACTTCTCCAACGTAAACCCATTTGTTCCATTTAAATTGCTCAACAACATAAGGCAATGGCCCGCTTTCATTTTTGGCTGTCCATTTTAATATACCTGATGAATTAATATTCATACTTAATACTTCAAACGTAGGACGGGGCTTTAAAACTTCGGGATTTAAAACAACCGGTACACAATCGCTTTTATGGCTGATTTCTATAACGACTTTCTGACCCGGCTTAATATTCAATGCATTGAGATCAATTTCAAATGCAGAAGAGTTTACTTCATCTGTAGTGATTACTCCGTTTACTCTAATTTCTGTGGCGCAAAAACCAACACCATTTGCCCCAAAAGCATTTTGAATATAAATATTCTTATTTTGAAATTTACCTTCAACAATAAGAACGCTGCTCTTTAAATTGAACGACAGAATAACAAAAGAAAATATAAATAATAAATTTTTCATTATAAAATTAATTGGGTAATGTGAGGTAATAACGTAAAAATAGAAAAAAAGCACGATAATTTAAAGGCGATGTCTCATTTTAACATATAAAAGCATCAACAAAATAACTACAATGGTAATCACAAGTATTTTAGAGGCGCCCTTGAAGTGAATTTTATCAATAAAACTGTCCTTTTTGTAAGACCAAATCATCGCCACTACAAAAACCACAATAAAACAGCCCACAAATATCAATTTACCTGTTGTAAACATTTTTTCAGTTAATTTAGGGCGCAATTTATAATTTTATAGGGAATTGATGAGGAAAATAGTTATCATTTTTACAATTTGTTTTGTTTCGAAGGCATTTGGAAATAATATTTCTGATGCATTTGAGGCCCTCTCAATGTATGACTATTTTAAAGCAAAAAAACTTTTTTACAAGGCTCATAAAAAATATCCCTGTGAATCATCCTACGGTCTTTCTACTATATTTTACAGGGCTGACAATCCTTTCTCAAATATTGATAGCGCCGCTAAATACATCGTTGTATCTAAGATAAAATTTAAAGAAACAGTCACTTTTTCCACGTACCACATCAATCATCAAACTATAAATGATTTAGCACAAAAAATCAGTTATAAAGGCTATGAAGTTTATGCAAATTCGAAATCGATCAGAGATCAGAATCACTATTTAACCCATTACTATTTTTCAAACGACTCTCTGCTTTCAATAAGTTACCTAAGGCGTGATGAACTGCTTTTAAACAATGCAGCAGGTTATCAGTCAAGTGACAGCATTCAACAGTTTTTATTAAACCATCCTGAAAGCTGGTTGTATTCAAAAGCACAGAATCTTTTTTACAATTTTCAGTTCGCTGAAAAAACACCACAGAAATCAAAACAACAATTACAATTATTCATTAAAGACTTTTCCAGAAACCCACATGTTTCTGAAGGTGAAATAGCCCTATTTAAACTCACACAGCAATTTCATTCAGCCGATAGCTTATATAATTTTATAAAACAATACAGCAGTAATATAACTAATGAAGCAGCCTGGAAATTATTATACAGTTTATCCGTTAAAAAATACAGTAAGGAGGAATTGACAAAGTTTCTTCAGAAGTACCCTGATTACCCATACAATGAAACCATTCTGAAAGAAATTTCTTTATCACAAAATGTATTGATCCCGGTTAAAAATCTGAATGATAAATCCGGTTTTATAGACACCTTAGGTAACTGGGTCATTCAACCTCAATACGACGATGCCTTGCCTTTTAATGAAGGCTTTGCTTCTGTTTGCAAAAACGACAGTTGTTTTTACATCAATAAAGAAGGCAATAAAACATCAAATCATTTTTTTGAGGAAACGGAAAGCTATAAAGATGGCATTGCAATTGTGAAAAAAGGAAGCGAATATTTTTTGATTAACCGGTCCGGACAGATCATTTCTAAAGGCTACCAGGATATTAACGAATCTTCCAATAAATTATATGTATGTAGATTAAACAATATGTATGGCGCCATTAATGCCAAAGGAGAAATGATAATCCCATTCACTTACGCTAAATTAGGTGATTTTAAAAATAAGTTTGCTTATTACCTTTCTTCACTATATGGCCTTGTAGATATCAATAACAACATCCTTTCTGCTCAATGGGACTGGATCTCTGATGTTGATAGTAATTTTATTGCCATCGTTAAAAAGAAAAATCAGTTTGGCTTGATGAATGTGGAAGGCCAAATTATTCTGGCAACAGAATATGATTACCTAACACATTGCCGTGATGAAATATACCTGACTGTGAAAAATAACAAATACGGTTTTTATAATGTCAAAGAAAAATGTTTTATGACCTCGCTCGATTACAATTATAATTCCTCTTACGATGCAAATTATTATACTAATGGTAAAAGCTTTAAATTGATTAGGGAAAATGAAGTGGCCTTAGCAGATGCTAACGGACGATACAGCATTACTTTCGGAACCTATAGCAATTTCTTTTTTGCAAAGAATGACATAATACGCATTCAAAAAAATAATAAATATGGCTTTGTGGACCGAAAATTAAAAGCAGTAACAGCTGTTGAATTTGACAAGGCAAAAGATTTTGAAAATAACTATGCGATTGTCACGAAAGGTCCAAACACGTCGGTAATAGACAAGTCTGGAAAAATAATTTTTACTTTAAAAAATGCGGATTTAACTTCTGCAGGTGATGGATATTACGTGGTTAAACAAAATGACTTACTAGGATTAATTGATCCTTACGGAAAGCAATTATTGAACATTGAATTTGAAACCATCGAACATTTGCACCCTCATTTTTATCTTTGCGGTAAAACTGAAGAACTTTATTTATTCAATCCATTAACTAAAATTCTCAAAAAACTCTAAGACTTTTTTGTAACCGGAAATACAAGAGTAAAGATAGTTCCACTATTTAATTCAGTTTCAAACGTGATGGTTCCGTTAAAGGACACCACTGAATTTTTTACCATGGCCAAGCCCAAACCTGTACCGGTGGTTTTGGTAGTGAAATTAGGTGTAAATAATTTATGCTTCACTTGCTCTGCAATACCACTTCCATTATCTTTCACTTTAACAGTCACCGATGTTTCAGTTGAATACGCCATGATCTCTATTTTTCCTTTACGATCAATCGGAACAGACTGTTCAGCATTTTTTAAAAGATTAGTGAAAATCCGGAGGCATTGCTCTTTATCGGCCATCACCAATAATGGTTCTGATGCAGACAGAGTGATGTCGCAATCTGTATTTTGCTGAAAGAGGTGTGTTACATTCTGAAGAACATCAAAGAGATTCACGATCTCAAGATTTGCATTTGGCAGTTTCGCGAAATTAGAAAACTCAGTTGCAATGTGTGATAATGTATCTATCTGTTCAATCAGCATTTGGGAAACTTTTTTCACACGTTCATTAATATCTTCGGGATGCGTTTCAACAACCCGTTGCAAATGCTGTATGTTCAGTTTCATTGGTGTTAGAGGGTTTTTAATCTCATGCGCCACCTGCTTTGCCATTTCTCTCCAGGCACTTTCCCTTTCTGATTGAGCTAACAATACAGAACTCTTTTCTAATTTGATTAGCATGTTATTGTATTCCGCTACTAAATTGCCTATCTCATCGTTTGATTTCCATTTCAATTCTTCATTAATTTTACCAAACTGGATGTTTGAAATCTGTTGCTTGATTATCCTTAAAGGCTTTGTCAATAAATTAGAAACCAATAAAGCAACGAGTGTTGTAATAGCAAAAAGTATGGTGTAAATGTTAATCAGTGTGGTGAGGTATGCAGTTAATTCTTTTTCCAAATCTTTTTGTCTTGCAAAATAAGGAAGGTTAATATATCCAAGCAAACGATCATTTTTACTGTAAAAAGGAATGTAAGCAGATAAATATTTAAGACTTCCTATTGTTTCTTTTTGAGAATAATTGGCACGGATTCCTCTTCTAAAACTCATATACGCCGTAGGATTCATAAACCTGGATACTAATCCTTGTTCGTAGATAGCAGGTTGAGAGGTTGCGTATAATATTCCATTTTTGTTAAACAAAGAAATATCACTTCCAAATAATTGGGCCAGGCGTTTTAAGCGAAAAGTAGTAATGTCTTTATAGGAAGGCTCCAATGATTCCTGTAAACCAGTATTCTGCTGCAACTCTTTTAAAACAGATTGTGATTTTAAGACCAGATCTTTTTTATTTTTTAATTCAAACTGTGAATTAACTACCCAAATGGTTCCGATTACGACTCCCGTTAAAGATAGTACCACAATGGAAACGAGAATAAACTGTATCCTGTTATTCAATGAATTAAAACGCTGGCTACGTTTAATGACCATGGCATTGAACCATACACTGAATAAAACAACAACAGAAAAAAATATGAACAAATAAGAATTGGACGTAAACCGCCCCCAGGTCCCAAATTCCTTATCCGTTATAACGATTACCGTATTGCTTTTAGGCGTGTATACAAAATGTTCGTAGCCATCATTAGTAGAATATTTAAAGGTTTTACTATTGATAAATAAAGGATACTGGTATTCACCAAAAGTGTTCAACAGTTTATTAGATTCATAAACAGCATAGGAAATATGTTTGGATTCCAATTTGTTTTCCAGCGATTTATCCAATAGCAGATCAGGAAAAGCACCAAGGTTTACGGCAAGTTTTGGTTCCAATTGAAGGTACAGGTGAAATGTTTTAGCAGGGTTTTTATTGACATCCTCTATATCGATTTTTGCAACATAACGAATTGATTCTTTTTGTTTATCAATAAAATAGAGATCATCACTAATAGTTTGAAATCCGTTATTTTCAATCTGCAGCTTAAAATAATCTTCATTTAAATAAACAGGGTTCAGGTGAATAAAAATCGGCGTGCAATCGTTTTTAAATAATGACATCAGAATCTCGTAACGTTCGAAATAGCCCGTAAAATTTCGTTGCCTTAAACTCTGTTCTATTTGTTCACTGCTCAACGGCAACAGCGTTAACAAATTTTTTAACTGTAGGTCTGATTTAATGGAAGCGCTGATCTTATTGAACTCATTTTCCGCGATCACATCCTGCCTGTCTGTCAAGCTCAATGATAATGCTTCAAAAGTTTGTTTTTTATTTACCTGCTCATAATTACTAAACAGTGAAGACACGATAAAAGTTGCTGTAAGTACAATCACACCTATATTTATGAAATTATAGGACGCCTTAAATTTTCTGAGACAATATGAAATAAGGACCAACCATACTGGCCAGTTATATTCCTGAAAACGTACGCCATATTTTTCACAAAATAAATTTGCGATGAGTACGAGTGCACATAAGAACACTAAAAGCGCGGGAGGAAACAGTTTTCTTTGAAGTAAAAAAATAATGAACCGTTCCAGAAATAAATAAAAAGCAAATACCTGGAGCCCTACACATAACAAACCGGCTAAACTATAGGCGCTGAAATTAAACAGCTCATTGATGTTATAAGAGATTGTAGAGTTATTCACTAAGCTATAGATCAATAGACGGATCTGCAAAGAGAACAAAACCAGAAAAAGAAGTGACAACACGATTACACCCATTTCAGTGGCTTTGTTTTTTAAAATCATCACATAGGTTGATTTATAAAGCATGATGGCTAACAGAAATACTAGTCCGCTATTGATGAGCACATCCCCTAAAAAGGAAAAATAAAAAGAAGACGCATCAGCAAACACTTTCGCATCAAATAAACTGCTTTGATAAAATACGACAGGAATTTTAAAATAGATCATCACAGTCCTAATGGCTAAACAAGCGCTTGCAAACACGGCAATAAATAAGCCCTCACTTCTAAGCTTTCGTTTTAAAAATAAAAACAGCAACAGCAGGAACAGCAGAGATGAAATCAGGTAAAAAAAGCAGGAATAAGTAATGTAGCGGCTACTCATGTGAAGTCCATCGCTCCTGTAAACTTCAAATAAAGGGGGGCCGAATTTTGATTTTACAGCATGTTTCAAAAAATTAACCGGGTTAACTAATTTAGAACCT
>JANPOX010000071.1:0-8311 GCA_031428235.1 Bacteroidia bacterium
TCCTACTATAAGTACAATTTCTGCATCAACAGAATTAATACTCTCAACAGCAAGCCTTGCATTTGTTGCCTTTGAATCATTAATGAAAGTAACTTCATTAATGTTTGCTACAAATTCAAAACTATGATCTGTTTCCCTGCTTATAGAAAACGTTTTCTGACCAAGTGCATTCTCTTTCATGTTACAGGCTCCTTACAGCAGATTTAAATTGAACACCTCTGTCTTCGTAGTTTTGGAATAAATCAAAACTTGCACAAGCAGGAGATAATAAAACAGCGTCTCCTTTAGTCGCTAATTTGTAGCACATCGCAACTGCTTCAGCAGCAGATCCTGCTTCCATAATATTTTCAACAGAACCTTTGAAAGCTTTGATGATCTTTTTATTATCAACACCTAAACAAACGATTGCTTTTACTTTTTCTTTTACAAGATCAACTAATTCATCGTAATTGTTTCCTTTGTCTTGTCCTCCTAAAATTAGGACAGTCGGTTTTTGCATACTTTCTAAAGCATACCAAGTTGAGTTGATGTTGGTTGCTTTTGAATCATTAATGAATTCGATTCCATTGATGGAGGCAACAAATTCCAAACGGTGTTCTACATTCACGAAATCTTCAAGGCTTTCGCGGATAATGTCTTTGCGTATGTCTACGATACGGGCTGCTAATGAGGCAGCCATTGAATTGTAAACATTGTGTTTACCAGCAAGAGCCAATTGTTCTATGGTCATGGTTAAGGGTTTAGGGTTATTATTATAATTAAGGGTTATTTCATTTTTTTGTAAGAAGGCGCCATTTCCTTCAATTGTTTTTTTAATGCTGAAAGGAACTTTTTCAGCATTAATCTGTGCGTGCTTCATAAAATCTTCCATCACTATATCATCGGCACAATAGATAAAAGCATCGTCTTTTGTTTGGTTTTGAGTAATACGGAATTTTGATGCCACGTAATTCTCAAATTTGTATTCGTATCGGTCTAAATGATCCGGTGTGATATTCAATAACACGGCCACATCTGCTTTAAAATCAAACATACCATCTAATTGGAAGCTGCTTAATTCCAAAACGTAGTAATCAAAATTCTCTTTTGCTACCTGATAGGCAAAACTCTTTCCAACGTTACCACCTAAACCTACATTGTATCCTGCTTTTTGAAGAATGTGATATGTTAGTAGGGTAGTAGTAGTTTTTCCGTTACTGCCTGTAATGCAAATTGTTTTAGCGTTTGTATATCTTCCTGCAAATTCTATTTCTGAAATGATAGGAATGTTTTTTTCTTTCGCTTTTTGGATCAATGCTATTTTATCAGGAATACCCGGACTCTTGATGATCTCGTTGGCATTTAAAATTAAATCTTCAGTATGCATTCCTTCTTCAAATGGAATATTATTGCTGATCAATTCTGTTTTATATTTTTCCTGAATCAAACCCTTGTCAGATACAAACACGTTAAAGCCTTTTGACTGTGCCAATATTGCACTGCCAACCCCGCTTTCGCCGCCACCTAATATCACAATTCGTTTGTTCAATTTTGTTTATCTTAATTTTAATGTTACAATAGTGAGTGCTGCCAGCGTGATCCCAATAATAAAAAAACGCATAACAATTTTTGATTCATGAAACCCAACCTTTTGATAGTGATGGTGTAAAGGAGCCATTTTAAATAAGCGGTTGGCTTTAGCAAATTCGAGCCCGTGTTTTTTCTTTTGGTATTTGAAATAATACACTTGTAAGATCACGGAAACATTTTCTACTAAGAAAATACCACACAAAATAGGAATTAATAATTCTTTACGAATGGCAATGGCGAATACTGCAATGATACCGCCAATTGCAAGACTTCCGGTATCACCCATAAAAACCTGGGCCGGATAAGCGTTGTACCATAAAAAACCAACGCACGCTCCAACAAAGGCTGCCATAAACACCACGAGTTCGCCCGTATTAGGAATGTACATGATATTTAAATAATCCGCAAAAACGGTATTGCCGCTTACATACGCTAAAATTCCAAGAGTTGCACCGATGATTGCGCTTGTTCCTGCTGCCAACCCATCAATGCCATCGGTGATATTCGCTCCATTTGATACTGCCGTTACAATCAGGATCACAATGGGAATAAAAATTAACCAACCGTAATCAACGGCTTTATCTCCCATAAAAGACAAGATTCTCGTATAATCAAATTCATTATTTTTTACAAAAGGAATAGTGGTCTTAAGTGTTTTTGTTGCTGTTGAAGCATACTTTGGAATTGTTAAGTTTTTTTGGACTCCAGTTAATTCATCAAAATTATTGTTTTCATAGTAGCTGGGACTGTTTGCTGTAACACGTTCTTTGATCACCACATCGGGATGAAAATAAAATACAGCACCAACCAATAATCCAATACCAATTTGTCCAACAACTTTGAATTTTCCTTTCAATCCTTCTTTATTTTTCCTGAACACTTTAATGTAATCGTCCATAAAACCAATACTTCCGAGCCAAACAGTGGAGATCAGCATTAAAACAATATAAATGTTGTGGACCTTAGCAAATAATAGTGTAGGAATAATGATAGCCGCCAGGATAATTAAACCACCCATGGTTGGTGTTCCTGCTTTTTCTTTTTGTCCTTCCAAACCTAATTCCCTTATGGTTTCACCAATTTGTTTTTTGCGGATGAAATTGATGATGCGTTTACCAAATACCATCGTAATGATAAGAGAAGTCAATAACGCCAAAGCCGCCCTAAATGAGATGTATTGAAACACTCCGGCTCCCGGGAAGTTAAAGTGTTGATCTAAGTAGTGGAATAAGTAGTAAAACATGTTTAGTTATTAAATATTTCTTTTACAATTTCAAAATCATCAAATGGGTGCTTCACTCCGTTTATTTCCTGGTATTTTTCGTGCCCTTTTCCGGCGATTAAAATAATATCGCCTTCTTTTGCAAATGCAACTGCAGTTCTGATTGCTTCTTTTCGATCACTGATGCGTAATGTTTTTTTTGCGTCCACCGGGTTAATGCCTGCCTGCATCTGATTTAAAATATCTTCCGGGTTTTCGCTGCGTGGATTATCACTTGTAAGGATCACTTTATTACTGTATTCGCAAGCGATTTGTGCCATGATGGGTCTTTTCGCTGCATCCCTATCGCCACCGCAACCAGCCAAAGTAATGACCTGTTCATTTCCTGTTCTGATATCTTTGATTGTTTCTAAAACATTTTTTAAAGCATCAGGCGTGTGCGCGTAATCAATAATCGCTACAATGCCATTTTTGGATTTGATATATTGAAATCGACCTTCTACTGAATTTAAATTACTTAAGGTGGTTAGTACTTGTACCTTATCTTGTTTTAATAATTGTGAAACTGCATAAACAACCAAAACGTTATAGGCATTGAAAGACCCAATCAGCTTTACCCATACTTCCTGGTTATCGATACTTAATAATAATCCGTTCAAATGATTTTCTACCACGCGGCATTTAAAGTCTGCAATGGATTTTAAACCGTAACTGTATTTCTTTGCTTTGGTATTTTGAAGCATTACCATGCCATTTCTGTCATCCTTATTGGTCAGTGCAAAAGCATCATCCTGTAAGTTGTCGAAGAATAATTTTTTTGCCCTGATGTATTCTTCAAATGTTTTATGGTAATCTAAATGATCGTGTGTGATGTTGGAAAATGCTGCCCCAATGAATTTAATTCCAGTAATGCGATGCTGAACAATGGCATGAGAACTTACTTCCATAAACGCATACTGGCAGCCTTCCTCTACCATTTTGGAAAGGAGTTCATTTAATGCGAGTGCATCCGGTGTTGTATGTGTTGAAGGAATAATGGTACTATTGATTTTATTTTCAACCGTGGATAATAAACCAACGTTATAACCTAATCCTCTGAATAAATTAAATAATAAAGTAACCGTAGTTGTTTTACCATTGGTTCCGGTAATACCAACCAGTTTTAATTTTTCAGAAGGATTGTCAAAATAGTTGCAGGCGATGTAACCTAAAGAGGCAGCAGAATCCAACACTTTTACATAAGTAATGTTTTCTTTTTGAACTTCGGGTAATTCTTCACATACGATAGCCACTGCACCACTTTCAATTGCAAGTTCAATATAATGGTGGCCATCAGATGCTGTTCCCCTGGTAGCAATAAATAAAGAATCTTTTTTTACTTTACGCGAATCAAAAGTAACCGAAGAGATAGCAACGTTGGTAGAACCAACGATTTCTTCCATTCTTGTTTTATATAATATGTCGCTCAGTAACTTCATTTTGTCTCTTTAATCTCTTTAATCTCTTTAATCTCTTTTGTCTTTAGTCTCTTATGATAGTATCAGTGTTATTTTATCTCCTCTGTTAAATTTTTGTCCTACTTCAATCGATTGTTTTTTAACTGAGCCCATGCCATATAGCTTTACATGGAAACCTGAGTTCTCCAGCAAAAACAAAGCGTCTTTGGCGGATAAGCCATTTAAGTTTGGAACGATACCTTTTTTTAACTGGCTTTCTAAATTGTTTGATTGTAAAGAAATACGCGTTGTATCAACAGGATTTCGCGATACATATTCATCTTCTGCAGCGTTTGATTTCGTTGGTAATTTCAACGGTTTGGACGCAATAATCATTTCATCATTTTTAGATTTAATGCTTCCCGGTGCTTTTGTCATCAGGATATGTTTTGTATTAATCGGATCTAAAAAATCAAGGCTGCTTGAATATACTTTTTCAGCGATTTCTTTAAATACCGGACCTGCAACTAAGCCGCCATAATAAATACCATTGCTTGGTGAGTTAATGATTACAATGCAAGTATATAATGGCTTATCTGCAGGAAAATATCCAACAAATGATGCCTGGTAATTCCTATCGCCAACATCACCATAAGCCGTTTTACCGCTTCCTCTTTTAATTCCTGTTTTTGCAATTTGCGCGGTACCTGTTTTTCCGCCAACTTTAAATGCCGTAATATTCAATCCTTTTCCACTTCCATTTTGTACAACACCTTCCAGCATTTCTTTTGCTTTTTTAACTGTTGAAGGTTTTACAATTTGTTCTGCGATAACCTCGGTTGTAAATGTTTTAACGGTTTTTCCGTTATGCTTAATTTCTCTTTCAAAACGTGGCTTTACCATTTTGCCATCATTGGCAATCGCATTATAAAGCGTTAAGGTTTGTAACGGTGTAATTAAACTTTCATAACCATAACTGATTTGCGGAAGCGTTAAACCAGACCAGTCTTTGCTCTTCGTTTCTTTAATTAATGGGTTAGCTTCGCCGGGAATGGCTAAACCTAATTTTTGGTTTAAATGAAATGATTTTAATTTATCGATGTACTGTTGAGGATTTTTAGAATAATATTTAACGATTGTTTTAGCAGCCGCCACATTTGAAGAAACTTCAAAAGCTCTTTTTAAGGTTAAAACAGGTGTCTCGGGTGCATGCGCATCTTTAATTGTTTTATTATAGTAAGTGACTTCACCGTTACCAACCTGTATCTTTTCATCCAGACTCAGATCGTAATCATCCATCACCGCTAAGTAAGAAGCCAGCTTAAAAGTGGAGCCCGGCTCAGTGGCATATCCAATAGCGTAATTTAGACTTTCAGAATAGGAACTTGAGTCTTTACCATCCCTTGTCAAATTAGCTATAGCTTTGATCTCCCCTGTTTTTACTTCCATTAAAATAGCGCAACCGTGAGAAGCTTTATTTTTAATCAGTGTATTCATCAATGCATTTTCAGCAACATCCTGTATATTAATATCGATGGTGGTGTACAAATCACTTCCATCTTTTGGTTCAACTTCATTTTCATCATTAATAGGGCGCCACACATCTCCGGCAATTTTTTGCATTAAACGTTGTCCGCTGATGCCTTTTAATAAAGTATCATAGGCGCCTTCTAGGCCAACCGGTTTAACTCCTTCTCTTGCCATTCCAATGGTACGGGCTGCCAGCATTTTAAAGGGACGCTCACGCTTATTAGTTTGTAGCGTCACCAGTCCGCCGCGTTTTCCTTTTTTAAAGATTGGGAACGTTTTAAGTGTCTGAAGATCTTTATAGGGAACGTTA
Organism: Bacteroidia bacterium; assembly: GCA_031428235.1. Lineage (GTDB taxonomy): Bacteria > Bacteroidota > Bacteroidia > B-17B0 > Aurantibacillaceae > UBA4416. The sequence goes on from JANPOX010000071.1 coordinate 6,068, forward strand.
CGCTTTAAAACCACATAACGGTCTCCGCTTTTGCGAGCCTTACGTAATAACTTTGTGTATTGTTTAGGTGTTTTGTCTTTAAACAAATCTGCCAGCATAAATCCTAATGAATCAACCTTTGCTTCAAATAATTTTTTATCAATGGATGGGGCATTGATATCGACTGCTATTTCGTAATAGGGTAGGGACGTTGCCAGTAAGTTTCCGTTGATGTCAAAAATATTTCCGCGAACAGCCTGTATTTCATGAACCTGTGTATTAAAGGCTTCTGCTTTAGCTTTCCATTCAGCACCTTCTTTGAACTGAATAATACACATCTTATAAAAAATGGATAAAGCGAACACACATAAAAATATGTACACTAAATACGTTCTTGATAATATGTCTTTTTTATTCTCCAATTGTTACTTACTGCTTACTGTTTTAACACTATCTGTTTCAATTTTCATTGGAGCCACAACGGGTTCTTTTAATCCCAAGGGTGCTACTGCCTTCGCTACTTCACTTTGCTTACTCACAAACATCAGATCCGATTTTGATGAAATAAATTCTGTATGTAATTCCTTGATCTGGTTACTCACTTTATTCACTTCTCTTATTTTATCATCAGCATAGTAACCGTTAGCGATGTATAAAATGGCGATCAACCCTAAAAACAAAATGAAAGGAATATGTTGAACTGCCCTGTCATCACTCAAAAACGAACCTCCGAAAATTTTAGAAAGCCCTTTAGCCAATACCCCTTTCTTTCCCGGTTTAGAATGCTTTGAAGCAACAGGCGGTTCTTCCTGTTCAATCAACTCTTCCAATTCTTCCAGTTCTTCCTGTTTGGATATGTCTCTGAATTTGTTTGCCACTTTTTTCTTTTGTTGTTTGCCGTTGGAGTTTTGTTGTTGGATAGTTTATCAAACAGCTTTTCTCATACAACTAAAAACTATAATTTTGCTGCTATTCTTAATTTTGCACTTCTTGCTCTTGAGTTTCTTTCTATTTCGTCTGCATCCGGCACAATGGGTTTTGATGTAAGAGACTTGAAATATTTTGTGATCCTTCCAAACACCTGGTCCTTCTCTTCAATTCCTTCTATATTTCCCGACCTGATTAAATTCTTTACCAACCTGTCTTCTAAACTGTGATAACTCATCACCACTAATCTTCCGTGTGGCTTTAATAAGATTACACATTGAGTTAAGCATTCTTTCAAAGCTTCCATTTCCTGGTTCACTTCAATACGTATTGCTTGGTAAACTTTTGCTAAATATTTTCCTTCTTCAAATTTTGGAGTGCATGGTTTGATCGCTTCTTTAAACTGAGCAGTCGTTTCAATACTTCCATTTACTCTTGCTTCAAAAATGATGTTGGCTAACCTGAAAGCATTATCTACTTCTCCATACTCCCTGAACATGGCAGTTAGTTTTTTCACATCGTAGCTATTCAATACCTTCTTTGCAGTGAGATCAGATTTCTGATTCATACGCATGTCCAGGTCTGCATCAAAGCGTGTAGAGAAACCACGTTCTCCTTTATCAAACTGATGTGAAGACACTCCAAGATCTCCCAGTATGCCATCCACTTGTGTGATACCGTATAATTTAAGATAGTTTGAAATGTATCTGAAATTATGAGGGATAAAAGTCAGGCGTTTATCCTCAGGAATATTTACTTTTGCATCTTCATCCTGATCAAACGCAAATAATTTTCCTTTGGCTGAAAGATGTTTTAATATTTCTTTTGAATGTCCGCCTCCACCAAAAGTCAGGTCCACATACACACCGTTGGGGTTTATGTCAAGGCCATCAATGCAAGGTTGTAAAAGAACGGGGATGTGATAAGGATTACTCATCATCACCATCATTAAAATTTAAATTTCCTAAAACGTCTTCCGCTAATTTTTCAATATCTACATCCTGAGATAAGAACTGATCATATAATTTTTTATCCCAGATCTCGATCACGTTATTGCTTCCCAATACTTTGATGTCAGTTTTGATATCAGCATATTCCACTAAAGGTTTTGGCAATAAGACGCGGCCCGTATTATCTGCATCAGCTGCTGTTGCACCGCCGGTGAATTTTCTAACGAAAACATCATTGGCTTTTATTAAACGGTTCAACTTGCTTAATTTTTTATTGAGTTTATTCCATTCGTTGATGGGATACAGTACCAAACATTTTTGGTGAAGATTTCGGTTGATCACAAATCCATTTTCAAATACCTCTTCCAACTGCTTCCTGAGGTTAACA
>JANPOX010000072.1:0-3067 GCA_031428235.1 Bacteroidia bacterium
CAGGTATAACTTCCCTCTAAACGATCATGCCAGCAATAGGCAAAGCCGCCTATGTTATAACCTTTTTTTGCTACAACGTAATTTGACCACTGTTCTTTATACCATTGCGCCTTTTCTTCATCATTATCCTCTATTTGCGAACCTTTGTATGTTTTGTTATAATCAGGATTCCAATAACCACGTGGTCCGAATTCAGAAACAATATATGGCCTTAATGAATCAAAACGAAAGCAATCACTGTTCAGTACACTGATCTGTTCTTTATAATAGGAGTTTACGCCAATAACATCAACTGAAGGAGCCCCATCATGTAAAGCAACAATTTCACCTGGTAATTGATATTTTTCATGCTCCATGCAACTAAAAACAGGTCGGGTAGGATCCAATTCATGAACACGTTCAGCCATTTTCTCAATCATTCTTACGTAACAATCGCGTACTTTGGTGAGGTATGGTTTTGAATAACGGTGCTTCAATAGTCCCCATGTTTCATTCCCTAACGACCAAGCGAGTACAGATGAGTGATCACGAAATTCCAATACTTTGTCCTCTACTTCTTCAATATATTTTTGCACCTTAATTGAATCCCTGTAATAATCTATTTTAGGATCGAACCAAAAGCCGTATACTACTTTCAAATCATATTCACCGGCTACATTCAATACATTTTTATCATAAATGCTATTTCCATAACGTCGTATGGTATTCGCACCCATTTCCTTAATGTCTTTAAAATCTTTTTCAAGTCTACGTCTTGTCAATGGCATATTTCCATCTCTCCAATCATGCCCGGTATTATAAGCAACTCCACGTATATAATATGGCTTACCATTGACCAGTAACTCAAAATTACCGGGTTTTCCTTTCACGAATTTGGATTTATAGCTGAACAATGAAGTATTGTTTTGGTTGTCGCTTTTGAAAAAAGGTCGTTCCTTAAACTGTGCTTCTGAAAATGTATTATCAAGTATCTGTATTGTTTCGTTATTAATTGAAAAATCAAAATGTGACACGAGTGTGTCAGCGTGACTCTTAATTAATTGCTTCTCTTTATTAAATAATAAGCTTGCTTTAATTTCAGGTTCCGTACTGATATCTTTATAGGCAAGTTTGATCCATTCAGCTTGTGTTTCTCCTTTAATAGAGCCTAGTTCAGTAATCATAACAGGCTTCTGAAGTTGTTTAATCATTGGCTTGTAAGACGAATAAAGTTCTTTAAAGGAATACCATTCTGTGTTTTTTTGATCGTTGGTATAATTAAGAACTTTTACCCCAACCCAATCTACAAAAATTGAACCTGGGTAAGCGATTTTATAATCTATCGTTGGCGGCGTCCATACCCAGGTTATATTGGAGATTCCAAGACTATAAAAATAAGTATATAAATACTGCCAACCTTTTTTTATTGTTTCCGGTGAAGAGGAAACTATGTTTTGATTGGCGCTAAGATCCGGATTTATAAAAACCGGTGTAGACAATGCCCGCAACTGTACTGCATATTGTTCCAGGAAATAATCATACTTTTTATTTAATATTGCATTCCAGTCTGTTTCACCTTGTTCATTTTTTGGAAGCGTCCAGAAAATTATAGGGATATACCCATTCGTAGAAATTAAATGAAGTGATTTTTTTGTTGAGGTTATATCTGTACCCAACGAATCATAAACGGGAATGATGTCAAATTTACGTTCTATTTTTTTTTCAAGGAGACTGGCCTCAGTTAACTGATTTGAATCAAATGAAATCCCACTATAGAATCCTCCATAAAATTTTTCCTGACGCATGTCAGAGATTTCCAATTCAGTATCACTATTGGTGTAGCTTACAAATACCAAGGCAATTGCTATTAGCAAAACTACAGGACCATTTTGTACAACTTTATAAAAAAGCTGTTGCAATTTTTTATGAACCCATGCTCCTGCATTTGCCAGATAGTGAAGGCCTGATATAGCATGAATTTTTTGAGTCAAGTTTTCCAGTAATTTTTGTTGGCTCATCATCACAATAAAACCAAGCATAATGGCATTAATACAACTATAAAATGCCATGGCTATGCTGTATGGCGTCCAGTCAATAGAAAGACCATACAGTATTATTACTGAGCAAATAAGTGTAATCATGAAATTTGGAATACTTAATTTCCAATAATTTTCATGAGCATCTTCTTTGGGAGTTGGAATGTAGGGAACATTTACATTAAAGATGGAATAGATAAACCCTACTAAAAAAATCCACCAGGTTGCTGTGCGTAATATGCCGCCAGATAAATGTAATCCACGTTCATGTTTCTCCAGTAACCAACGCTGTGCAAATAATCGGATAACCATGGATAGACTGCACAATGGAATAAACAAAATGGCGAAATTATTAATATCAACTTCCCATGGAACCTGCGCCATGAATAAGGCAAACAAAGGGATGATAATATCTATCAAGTTAACAACTCCAAAGAGAAAATATAAAGGAATACATAAATAGTGAATTTTTTGTCGCCAGGTAAAATGTTTAAATAATGAGGGATAAGTGCGAAATAGTAATTCGAAGGTACCACGCGACCACTTGAGTTGTTGTTTATAGTAAGCTGATAAAGTTGCAGGAACCAATCCTTTAGTAAGCATTTCAGGAATGTATAACGATCTCCAACCTTTAGCATGCATTTGCATAGCAGTATGCATATCTTCTGCCAAACCAGCCGCATGCCCACCAATTGAATCGATCGCTTTTCTTCTGAATGTGCAATTAGCCCCTATTGCTTGTACTGTGCCATAGGTGTTCATGCACATCATCATAGGTCCGTAAAAATGATAGGTCTGCTCTGCTGCACCACGGGCAATAATACTTTCATCTTGGTTATAATATCCCTGTACACATTGCACATATCCTACACTCTCATCTTCAAAATAAGGAAGTACCCTGTCTATAAATTCCGGAACAGGAATGTGATCAGGATCTAAAACAATACAAAGATCACCGGTTGCCTGTTGCAGAGCATTATTAATATTGCCTGCTTTGGCATTTATTTTTTTTACACGCGTTACATGTATAATTCCTAACTCATCACATATTT
>JANPOX010000073.1:0-22624 GCA_031428235.1 Bacteroidia bacterium
TTTTTTTCTTAAATTGACATTAATTGCAATAGAGCTGGCACCCAATGCCAAACCAAGAGCTCCAAATATAACAGGTGGGCCGGCAAAAATAGGATCAACTGTACTTTGATAACTTAAAGAACTCATTGCTGAATATAATAAAGCCCCGGCAATGGCAACACCGCCAAATATAATAGCGCCGGTTCGGGTTCCATCCTGGTGTCGTTTCAATACTCTGATCTCAATGGCCGAGCGTAGCAGTTGATCTCTTCTTGAGGGGTCGGGATGCCTATCGATCAAGCTGACAAAAGATCCATACCTTTTTTTAGTATCGGCGTAACTGATTTTTTGAGTATTTATGTCTACAGCATTCTTATAAACTGTAAATGTTTGTTCAATAACAGGTGTCGCTGATTTAACAACTTCTGTATACCCGTTTTTATAAATAATTTTTTCAATATTGTTTTTATCGGTGATATACATTGGCCCATCCAACAGATCCATTTTTTTATACTGGATTTCTGTTTGCGAAACTTCTTTTACCTGAACAATCAGCTTTTGTTTATCTTTTAAAAATAAAGTATCTTGGCTAAAGGAACCTAATTGTAAAATAATAATAATGAATATGATTAAATATTTATTGATTGTAAAGGTTAACGAACGCATGTCTTTTTTTCTTTAAGTTGATGTGAAGAGTAACAGCGACCGCGGTAGATATTAAAGCAACTGTACCAAAAGCGAGTGGAACTACAGCGAATGATTCTCCTGCATAAGAATCATAAGAATAGATAAGTCCTGTTAACAGTCCAGTGGCAAGTGTTATGCCTCCAAAAACAATCCCCACCGTTCTTGTTGCATCCTGCCCGGCTTTTAAACCTCGCATGCTTTTTGAAAGATTAAGCAATTCAGGTTTTCTTTTTTCGTCAGGGTGCCTTTCAATTAAACTAATCAGGGAGCTTCGCCTTCTCTTGGTATCTTTATAAACTATTTTATCAGTGTTAACACTTACATTATTGTTACCGTAAACCGCAAAATCATTTCCTGAAGGAGCAACCTCTGTTTTAAAAACTTCTGTATATCCATTTTTATAAATAATCTTCTCGACATCATTTTTACTTGTAATATACATGGGGCCGTCCTTCAATTCCGCTTTTTTGTACTGAATTTCAGTTTGCGAAACTTCCTTGACCAAAACAATTAGTTTTTGTTTGTCTTTTAAAAATAAAGTGTCTTGTGTATGACCAATAAGGCTACATAGAAAAAACAACAGGGCTAATTTTAGTTTTACAGCGTTCATAGTTTTATAAGATTAAAAATCACAATGTACAAATAATTTCTGCAGCACTCTCCAATGTTTCCTCTTTTTTAGCAAAGCAAAAACGAAGCAAATGTTGTTGAGTCCTCTCTGTATAAAATACGGATAATGGTATGGCAGCAAGGCCTTTTTCTTTTGTTAAACGCGTTGCAAATTCAGTATCGTTTTCGTTCGTGATTTTTTTATAGCTTAATAATTGAAAATAAGTTCCTGTGCAGGGCTCTAACTCAAAACGTGAAGATGAGATCAGTTTTCTGAAATAATCTCTTTTTGATTGGTAGAATTGATGGAGATTTTTATATATCGATGCATCTTTTAAGTAATCTGCTAAGGCTAATTGAAAAGGGTGATTGACAGAAAATACTAAAAACTGGTGCACTTTTCTAAACTCTGCCATTAATTCTTTTGGGGCGGCCACATAACCAATTTTCCAACCGGTGGCATGAATGGTTTTGCCAAAAGAGGAAACAATAATGGATTGATTAGCAAGACTTTTAAAACGCGCAACACTTTGGTGGGCTTTACCCTCAAATACCATGTGTTCATATACTTCATCACTGATTACAATTATACTTTTCCCGGAAATTAGTTTTTCAAGCGTTAATAAATCTTTTTCTGATAAGGTTGTTCCACTGGGGTTATGAGGTGAATTTATCAGGATCATTTTAGTTTTATCAGTAATCCTTTTTTTTACAAGCTCCCAGTCAATGGTAAAGCCTGGATATTGCAATGAAATAGGCACTGCGGTTCCTCCGTTCACTTCAATGGCTGGTATGTATGAATCATAGGCAGGCTCAAAAACAATTACTTCATCACCTTTATTTACAAAGGCCGCCAGCGCTGTGTATATTCCTTGTGTGGCTCCTGCTGTTATGGTTATTTCAGTTTCTGGGTGATATGAAACGCCATAGCAACTTTGTATTAATAAGGTTATTTGTTCCCGCAGAGACAAAGCCCCCGGCATTGGCGCATACTGATTAAATCCTTCGCTGGTATATTTCCGTGTGAGTTCAAGCAATTTTGGGTCGCAATTAAAATCCGGGAAGCCTTGCGACAGGTTAATAGCACTATATTCCTTTGCCAAAGCACTCATTACGGAAAATATAGAAGTGCCGGAGTTTGGTAATTTTGAAGAAAACTTCATAAAAATAAATTTGCTACAAGTAACGAAAAAATTATTACATTTGTAAACCTAAAATGGTCCTGTGGCCGAGTGGTTAGGCACAGCTCTGCAAAAGCTGCTACTCCAGTTCGAACCTGGACGGGACCTCAAAAAAAAGCCCTCTGAATCAAATGATTTTAGAGGGTTTTTTGTTTATGGCTGCTAGTTTGTAATCCTTACCATAAGTCAATCGTTTCCACAACCACTCTAATGGGCCCATTTGAAAAAATTTAAAATACATCCAGCTATAGCAAATTTGAATGCCCCAAATGATACTTACAAATAAAAATAATCCTTTGGCCTCATAATGGCCATAATGATTTAATCCAAAACCAAAAAAATAGAACGAACATAATATTGTTTGCATCACATAATTGGTTAAAGCCATCCTGCCTACATTAGCAAATAACGATAAAAAACTCTTCAACCAATTAACCCTGGATAACAATAGTATAGCTGAGGCATAGCTAACTGTTAATACAATTCGTCCAATGCCTCCAATATGATTGATGCTAAACACTCTGTTTTCCATGGCATTTATTAATTCTGATTGTGTGTAAACCATTTTCAATACTGAAATTCCGCATAATGTAATTCCCAGCGGAATTCCTATAAAAGTAAAAACCCGATAAAGATTTACGCGAACTTTTTCCTGAAAAAACCCAAATTTAAACAAAGCCATTCCCAGTAAAATAGTAGCAAACGATTCCCATAAAGCCATAAAAAAATCTTTGGTATGGTATGGTATTATTTCTTCCGCATTTTTTTCAAGTATAGTAAGGTAATCCGACTTCATTTTAACTTCTCTGCTATAAACATTTTCTGTCAGATTATTTATGTGGTTTTTAGAGAAAGGTAAAAAAGTTCCTGATACTTCTTTAAACTCATCATACGCCGCTTTTTGTTCATCATTGATCGGTTTACTTTCTTTTATTAGTTGTGCAACTCTCTTGTATTCATTGTATTTTTCTTTGCGTTCTAAAAATGGGCTTCCGCTAAAATATATTACAATTGCTAAAATTGACAATGACGTTAATAACAAATACCGGGGCTTCATTGTGCGAAAAGCAAATGCAAAAATACCACACATAGCATATTCATATAACACATCTCCTGTCCATAAAAAAACATAGGCATCAACCAAACCAAACAACAAGAGCCACAACATTCGTTTAAAATATAAATCTGCCACCTGAATGGAATTATCGCTTTTATTTTCTATAAACAGCATCAATCCTGCACCAAATAAAAGTGTAAATAGCCCCCTCATTTTTCCGTCAAATAGAATCATGGAGCTTTTAAATATTAATCCATTAAGAGTTGTATGTCCTTTAAGAGCATCATGCCAATATAGAAAAAACTCATGAGTTGAAAATCCAGGGATATTCATCAATATAATACCCAAAACAGCTAAACCACGCATCACGTCCATTGATTGAATTCGTTGATCTAATTTAACGGAAGTAATTTGTGACATATTGTTTAAGCCTTATATCTAAAGTACAGTATTTAAATTAAAAACCGAAGTTTAATTTGTTCGGTGTAAAAAAATAGCTTAATCAACCCGAAATTATCTCCTTCTTTAAAAAATGCAACATAATAATAAAAAGCTATAAGGCTTTTCATTTCCATTTATGACAATTTTGCAGGATAACTTTTTAACCTTTAAAAATAAAATATCATGGAAACGACAGAAAAGACAAACACCGCAGTAAGAGATCTTGTTATTATTAATAATGACCGTACCGAAGGCTATAAAACAGCTGCTACAGAAACTAAAGAAGCTGACTTGAAAGCATTATTCAACCGATACAGTGAACAAAGCAGGGGCTTTGCCAGTGAATTAAAACAGTTTATCACTGATGCTGATGAAATGCCAAAATCTGATGAAACAAAAAACACAGGTAAGTTATACCGTGTTTGGATGGATGTGAAAGCAGCTATTACTGCTAATGACCGTAAGGCAATTTTATCTTCATGTGAATTTGGAGAAGATAAAGCAAAACAAACTTATAAAGATGTTTTAAATGATATAGCTGGACTTGCTCCAAATGTTGTAGCCATTATTACAAAACAAAACGCAGAAATTTTAAAAGCACATGATGAAGTAAAAGCACTTCGCGATAGCTGCAAATAATTTATTAAATTCTGCTTATAAAACCCAGGCTCACACCTGGGTTTTATTGTTTAACATAATACCAAATTATTGTATTTCAATGTATGCAAGAATTTATCAATCTAAAAGGTATTTAATAAGCAGGTTATTGTATCCTCTTTTTAGTTTAGCTTATTAATTTCAAATAGTTTTCCCATTGTGCAAACGTAGCGCCAAAACCTGCCTGCATATTGGCATGCATCGCTTCAAAGAAGCTCAATTCCTCTTCTGTGGCGTAAAGAGGCAACCCTTTAAGAGTTAGTGTCGTTTTTCCATTTTCTTCATCAAAGGTCCAGGTATTCAAAACTTCCATTGGGAAGGTAACTGCAAAAGGCGCTCTGATAAGATTCCCGTCTTTATCAGCGAAACCATTAGTAAAAATAATTTTACCAAATGGAGAAACTTCCTTATAGTGAAAAACGCCATACATTTCATGACCTTCGGAAGAAATCATTTTATAATGAAACTTCCCTCCATTCCGGACATCAAGTGTAATCACTTCTAGCTTCATGCCCGCGGGTCCCCACCAATGTGCCAAATGTTCAGCTTCTGTAAATGTTTTAAATACCAGTTCTGGAGTGGCATTTAATATTCGCGTGATTTTAAGTTCTCGACTGTTATTTGTTTCCATGTTTTAATGTATTATTTCTGTCTGTTAAGTGTATATCAAAAAACAAATTTATGGTATCCTTTTTTATTTTCAATTTTTCTATATTATTTAAACCCATCAAACGTTTGCAGTAGAGTAATTCAATTTTTTAAACCAAATTAAATGTTTTGTAAATTATTGGATTGCTAGTCGATTCTTTTTAAATAATAATATTAGGGTTCTTCATACCTTAAAGTAGGCATTAAATTACTGCTGATCTTCTGTTTAAAACATCTTCAATAACCATTTACTTTTCACCAATATTTTCTAATCACCATAATAAAATAAGTATGTTTTTTTATTCAATCAATTTACTCTAAATTTATTGAATCACTTTTAGAAACTAAATTATGAAAAAACTCTTATCAAAATATGGATTTTGTTTTTTTCTAGTCCTCTATTTGTTACCTACATCTCTAACAGCGCAGAAATATGCTGACAAAACTATATATTTAATTGATTCATTAACTTTAAATAAACTCAATAATAGCGATAAAAATCTTATTGATTCAATCGTGAAACTCTACCATCAAACAAAATCTGACACCTCAAAATATAGACTTATTGAATATTTAGTAGAGCAATGTTCAAATAGTTTTGTATGGCCAAGGTACAACGATTTTTTATTAGTTCAATTAGAACAAAAACTATCAGGTAAAAATTTAAATCAAAAAGAATTTTGCGCCTATCAAAAAACCTTAGCTGGTGCATATAATAACAAAGGTTATTTATACGGCGAACAGGGCAACATTGACAGTCAGATTACATATTACATTCGATCACTCACTCTTAGAAAAAAAATAAAGGACAAAACAGGAGCCGCTGCATCCCTGAATAACATTGGTTTTGCTTATAAAATAAAAGGTGATATTAAAAGTGCCTTAAATTACTATAAACAGTCCGCCTCCATATATCAAGAATTAAAAGATACGAACGGCATTGCCTTATCCAACACCAATATGGGCGTATTGTATGAAAACCTTGGTGATATTAAACAAGCGGCTAGGTGTTATGATGTATCATTGCATATTTATGAATCTTTAAAAGATAAAAAGGGTGTTTCACAGGCTTATTACAATTTAGGGAGTTTATATAAAACACAGGACGATATTCAAAAATCATTTGAATATTATCGGAAATCATTAGCGCTTAGAATAGAAATTGAATATGGTTCAGGAATAGGATTTTGCTATAGCAATATTGGCCAATTATTTCAAAAACAAAATAATCAGGATAGTGCTTTGTTTTATTTTAATAAAGCCTTGACTTATTTAAAAGGTGTACATAAAATTGGAGAATCCTCAACCTTAGCAAATATTGGCAATGCTTTAATTAATAAAGGACAGCCTAAGGAGGCTATATATTATCTGGAACAAGCAATAAAAATTCAGGAAGAAATTGAGCACAAACAAGGTTTAGCATCTGCTACAACTAATTTAGCCCGAGCATTATTTTTGACTAATCAATTGCAAAAATCAAAAGTAATCGCATTAAAAAGTTTGAAAATTTCGCAAGATATTGGTTTTCCTGGTAATATCAGGGATGCTGCAAAAATACTAACTGATATTGCAAAAAAAGAAAACGATTATAAATCCGGACTCTCTGCGTTTGAACTATACATATCTATGCGAGACAGTATTAAAAATGATGAAAATGAGAAGAGTTCATTTAAACAACAAACTAAATATGAGTACGAAAAAACGCAAGCGGTTAAAGATGCAGAACATACTAAACAAGTTGAATTAATTGCCGAAAAAGAAGAAAAACAACGTTTCATTTCTTTAGGAATAGGAGTTGGTTTATTATTAGTCCTTGCTTTAGCATTTGTAATTTATAACCGATTAAAGATTTTACGAAAGCAAAAAAACATAATCGAAAATCAAAAACTTGAAGTTGAATCTCAAAAAAGAAACGTAGAGGAGGCGCATCATCAATTATCTGAAAAAAACAAGGAAGTGATGGATAGTATTAATTACGCTAAAAAAATTCAAAAGGCTTTGTTAAAAAATGAAAAGCATGAAAGCAAACACCTTCCAGAACATTTTATTTTATTTAGGCCAAAGGATATTATTAGTGGCGATTTTTATTGGGTTTTAGAAAAAAATAATTATTTATACCTGGCAGCAGCGGATTGTACCGGCCATGGCGTACCTGGCGCTTTGTTAACAATGCTCGGCACAAGTTTTTTAAACGAAATAAATGCGTGCGAAGAAATATTAAAACCTTCCGAAATTCTTGATCAATTAAGAAATAGGTTCATAAAAGAACTTAATCAAACCGGAATGGAAGGGGAAAATAAAGATGGTATGGACATTTCATTAATAAGAATTCGATTATCTGAAAATTCCTTATATAGTGAAACAACTGAATTAATGTGGGCAGGAGCAAATAATCCTTTATACTTAATTTCAAAAACCAACGATATTCTTCAAACAATCGGTGATAATAAAACACGGTTAATAAAAAACAGTGCTGTAATTACAGCTGTTTTACCCACTAAACAACCAATTGGGTATTACAGCCAAATGAGTCCTTTTAAAAATCACACACTAACTTTAAACAAAGGCGATTATATTTGCTTGTTTACGGATGGATATGCTGATCAGTTTGGTGGGCCAAAAGGAAAAAAATACAAGTATAGCGCCTTTAAAGAAAAATTACTTTCAGTGTGGGAATTACCAATGGAAGAACAAAAAAATCTATTGCTAACCGAACTTAGCCAATGGAAAGGTCAGTTAGAACAAGTGGACGATGTTTGTGTCATTGGTATCCGTATTTAATCCTAATAAAATCAATGGATCTTTTCAGTTATGATCAAATTATAAACCTTTTTCCCTACGATGGTAATGTATATTACTATGGAAAAGTTTGCCAGGTAATGAAGCAAATTTTTATTTTAATGAATTATATAACACAATTGAATGGAGAAACGATGAGGGAGTAATATTCGGAAAACATATCGTAACTAAATAAAATTCAGAAAATGTTGTCTTTAAACCCTGATCCCAATAATGGTTACATCATCCACCTGTTCCAGTTCCCCTTTCCATTCCTGAAACGAACTTTGCAACTCCTGGTTTTGTTCAGTTATGTTTAAATGCCCAATTGAGCTTAACTTTTCAGCTAGCGCTTTGTATTTAAATTTTTTACCTTTTGGGCCGCCAAACTGGTCGGGGTAACCATCCGTCATTAAATAAAAAATATCTCCTTTGTTTAATTCGATATGGTGTGTTGTAAAAGGCAAAGGATTGTCTGTTTTGCCGATCGCCTGTTTGTCGGCTTTTATTTCTTTCAGGATATTGTCTTGTATATACCATAATTGGTTGTTGGCACCGCTCCATGAAATTTGATTGTCGGCCTTATTGATACATAGCAAAGAAATATCCATTCCGTCTTTGATTTCTTCGCCACTTTTGGCAAACGTTTCTAAAACCAATTCCCTTGTTTTACCTAGAATTTTTCCAGTGTCTGTTAATTTGAATTCATCAACCGCACGATTAAGGGCATTGCTGCACACAACACTAACCATTGCACCCGGCACGCCATGGCCAGTACTATCTGCCGCGGCAATAAAAACAAAATCACCTGCAACATGCATCCAATAAAAATCTCCCGCTACAATATCCTTCGGTTGATACAGTACAAAATTATCAGGAAGATATTTTTTCAATTCTTCATCAGAGGGTAGTATGGCTTTTTGCAATCGCTTCGCATAAGTAATGGAATCAATGATCTCTTTTTGTTTTTCTTCTACAAGATGCTTCTGCGCTTCTACCTCGTTTTTTTGTAATTCGATAATGCTTTTTTGTTTTCTTGTAAGCCTTAACGATCTCAGAATAAATCCTGAAAATATCAAAACCACAAATAAGCCGATCACAGTAGCAATAATTATAGCATATTGTTTACGGTTCCTTTCTTTTGCTAACTGTTGTTGGTGCTCCAGTTCCTTTTTATGTTCAGTAGCGGCAATGGCTTCCTTCTTTTCAAAATCATAGGTCATTTGATTTTGAATGGTTTGTTTTCTGGATTCTTCATTGTCTAAACTGTCCCTGTAAGAAATGTATAACAAATGGTTTATGTAGGCCCCTTTGAAGTTTCCGAGAACACTATCCAGCTCAGCTAAACCGTGATACGTTTCCCTGAGAATTTCTTTATCCCCAATATTTTCAGCAAAATTTTTAGATTTTTCAAAATATATCTTTGCCTCATTAATTTTTTTCTGTTTCGCTAAAACTGCCGCTATGTTTCCGTAACACATCGCTATACCCTGATTGTCTAAGGTCATTTCTCTAATTGAAAGTGCTGCTTTGAAATTTATCAAGGCTTGGTCAAATTTATCATTTTTGATGCTCACATTATTTTCATAAAGTCCCTGCTCAAAGTAAACCGCGGCTACATTATTATAGGAATTGGCCACACCATTTTGGTCTCCGCTTTCTTCCATTATTTTCAAGGAAGCTTTATGGCTAATTAAAGCGGCCGGGTAATCTTTTAATTCAAAATATACATTTCCAATATTATTATACGAATATGCAATTCCCTGTGCATCGTTAATTTCCTTTCGAATTTTTAAAGACGCCAAATGGTTTTTGATTGCTTCTTTATAATTATGTTGATCATAATAAACCAAGCCAATATTGTTATAACAATTAGCTATTCCTTTTTTATCGCCAATAGCTTCTTTAATTTTTAAGGATAGCAAATAATTCTTTAAAGCTTCTACGTAGTTGCCCTGGTCGGAATAAATCATTCCGATGCCATTATAGGCCCCAGCCATTCCCTTCTTATCTCCCATCTTTTCTCTAACTGCTAATGCCTTACTAAAATAATTTATAGCATTACCATACATATTCTGATTTCTGTAAATAGTGGCGATAATTGCATTTGCCTTTGCTTTATAACCGTTAATAGTAAACTTTACAACTTCACTATGTTGTTGTGCTAACAAAATATCTGCATCAACAATGGCCTTATTCGCAAATTTTACCCCATCTTCATAATTGCCTAACGATTGATATTCTAAACTCAAAGCACATAAATGAATGAGTTTATTGGTATCTGCCCTATCCACTTTTAAAAGATGATGAATCGAGTCGGAAATGCGTGATTGCTTTCCGTTATTACTTAAGTCCTGTGCGCTTAAGGCGCAGATAAAGTATAAACCCACAAAAACAAACAATATTTTTTGCATGTACCGAATATACTATAAAATTTAAATTGATTTTACAACTCTATGCGTATTTTTGAATTTCATAACCATGGACCTTTTCAGTAATAACGAGATCATCAATTTGTTGCCATATGAAGGTACAGTACTCTATTTTGGGAAAGTGCTTTCATTACCTATGGCTAATCAATACTACACGGAATTATACAACACCATTGAATGGAGAAACGATGAAGCCGTTATCTTCGGCAAACATATTATTACGAATCGAAAAGTTGCCTGGTATGGAGACAAACCTTTTAATTATACCTATTCAAATACAACCAAAAAAGCGTTAACCTGGACAAAAGAATTACTTTTATTAAAACAATTGGCTGAAGAAAAAACAAAGGCCACATATAATTCTTGTTTATTAAATTTATATCATGATGGAAATGAAGGTATGGCGTGGCACAGTGATGGAGAAAAAATGTTGCAGAAAAACGGGGCCATTGCCTCTTTAAGTTTTGGTGCCGAACGAAAATTTTCATTCAAGCATAAACAAAGTAAATCAACAGCATCGCTTATCCTTGAGCACGGTAGTTTGTTAGTGATGAAGGATGAAACCCAAACTCATTGGCAGCATAGACTTCCACCAACAACATCTGTCAAGCGGCCGCGCATTAACCTTACTTTTAGGTCAATTATGGAATATTAACTTCCGCCCATCAAAATATCATTTAAGCCTTTCACTTTTAAGCACTTTTCATTATATTCGTGTCTGTGCTTAGCCAAAACAACATACAACAAGATGCTACCTTGAAAATTCAAGAGTTAGCAAATCAATCAATTCAAATATGTCGGGGTAACCCCTCAGAAGGAATTGTAATAGCCGAAGAAATTATTAGTCTGGCAAATTCACTAAAACATAATGCCGGGTTTGTAATAGGCTTAGCCTGCAAAGGCGCTTGTTTAGTATGGCTAGGAAAATACGATACAGCACTTCAAGCATTATTTGAAGCATTACCTAATTTACAAAAATTCGAAAATAAAAAAATAGAAGCGCATGCCTACTATCATGTATTTTGTGCTTATTATTTTTTAGCTGATTACGATAACGCATTAAAATATGCTCATGAAATGTTACATCGGGCTACGCAAAACGAAGATTTATTATCCCAAGCAAATGCTTATAACGCTATAGGAACCATAAATTATTCAACCGGCGAAAATCAAAAAGCAATAGACGCTCTTTTAAATGGCTTAAACATTACAAATACGTTAGATGACAAACACTTATTGGCACGTATTTTAGATGGTATTGGAACAGCGCACTTTAACTTAAAAGATATTGAAAAATCCATTGAGTTTAAAAAGAAAGCACTAGAAGTCTCTCGCTCAATTGGATTAAAGCAGGTTGAATCTTATGCCATTGATGGTTTAGCAAAATTATATTTAGACGCTAACGATTTAAGTAATGCAGAAAAATATTTACATGAATGTTTAACCATACGCAAAGAAATAGACTTTAAATCAGGCATTGCTGAAAGTAATTTTCAATTAGGTGACCTATATCTAAAAATGAACCGTTTAGATGATGCTTTATCACATTTAAACAGCGCATTAAAAATTGGTATAGAAACAAATACCAATGAAGTGGTTTATAAAACACATAAATCACTTTATAAACTTTACGAAAAACAAAACAACACCCCTAATTTTATTGAACACTTTAAAAATTACTATAATTTAAAAGAACAATTCTTTAGCGAAAAAAATAAACAGAAACTAAAAGGTATTGAAATGCAAATTAGCATTTCACAAATTGAAAAAGAAAAAGAATTACTGAGCGAAAAAAATAAGCAACTAGAATCATTATCTAATGACTTAGTTACATTAAGTGATTTAGGAAAAACCATAACCTCGTTACTTTCTATTGAAGCCGTTAACAAAACCGCTTACGACATCATCAATAATATGATGGATGCACATGGTTTTGGGATTGGAATTGTATCGGATGATACACTTAAATTAAACTTTCCCGGCTACATCGAAAAAGATGTTGTATTTAGTTCTTCATCTTATGATTTAAGTGATGACAATAGGTTGGCTTCGGTTTGCTTTAATAAAGAGATGGATATCGTTATAAACGATTATGAACTAGAGACTCAAAACTATATCCAAAAAAGATTAGAGCCTGTTATTGGCGAATCTGTTCAATCTATTATTTATCTGCCGCTTAAACTAGGAAGTAAAAAATTAGGTGTTTTAACCGTACAGAGTTTTAATAAAAATGCTTTTGATGAGTATAAAGTAAATTTGGTAAAAAATTTAGCTATTTACTGCGCTATAGCTATCGAAAATGCCACCTTATATCAAAAAATGGAGGAGCGTGTTGAAGAAAGAACTCGGGAAGTTTTAAAAGCTCAAGAAATAACACGTATGCTCAGTGTTATTGGAAAAGAAATAATTTCTACAACCGATTTTGAATCTATTTTTAAAAAATTACATGAAAAGGTTGGACAATTAATGAATGCTGATTGCTTTAGCGTTCGGGTATATGATAAAGAGCGAAGAGAAATTGATTACAAATACTCCATGGAAAAAGGAAAATTAAAAACTCCTTTATCTGTGTCGATGAATGATATTGATAACTATACGGTTTGGTGTGTAACTCATAACAAAGAGATTTTTATAAACGATAACCTCAACGAATACCATAAGTACACCAAAAAAATTGTAGTTCCAAGTGGGGAAATGCCAAACTCCTTAATATTTTGCCCCTTAAACATTGGTGATAAAGTTACTGGTGCCATTACCGTACAGAGTTTCGATAAAAACGCATACACTCCATTTCATATGGATGTATTAAAAACATTAGGCACATATACTGCCATTGCTTTAGAAAATGCAAACTTAGTTGAAACTTTAGAAGAAAAAGTAAACGAACGTACCTCTGAGGTTGTTGAACAAAAAGAAAAACTTGAAAAAAGCTTCAGAAACAGTAAACTACTAAGTGAAATTGGTAAAGAGATTTCCGCTACTTTATCAGTTGATGATATTATTTCAACAGTTTACACACAAATTAATACCTTGATGGATGCTACCATTTTTGGAATTGGTATTCATCGCCCAGAAACTGATGATCTATATTTTTCAGGCTCCATAGAAAAAGGAGAAAAATTAAATTCGTTTTCTTTTGATTTAAAAACCGAAAAAACAGCCACACTTTGTTTCTTACAAAATAAAGAGTTTGTAATAAACGACTGGCAAAATGAATATGAGCAATACGTAAAAAACACCTATCAACCAGCAGAAGGTGAAATGCCTGAATCCATGATTTATATGCCTTTAATTTCTAAAGGAAAAACAATTGGCGTTATCACTGTTCAAAGTTTTAAAAAACATATTTATAACGAACATCATCTTGATTTATTAAGAAGTTTATCGATTTATGTTGGGGGGGCTATTGAAAATGCCAACCTATACAAAGGATTAGAAGATAGAGTTGCCGAAAGAACAAAAGAAGTAATTATTCAAAAAGAACAAATTGAAAAGTCACACGAAAACACTCGCTTACTTAGTAAAATTGGACAGCATATAATTTCTAATGTTGATTTTGATGCTATTTTTGGTGAGCTTCACCAAAACATTAGTCAATTAATGAATGCAGATTGTTTTGGCGTTCGTATTTATCATCCAAAACTAAATGAAATTGAATACCGTTATGAAATTGAAAAAGGCGAATTGTTTGAGCCTATCAGTGTTTCAATGGATAATGACGACAACTACTCTGTGTGGTGTGTAAAAAACAAAAAAGAAATTTTCATTAATGATAATTTAAACGAATACCACAAATACACTAAAAAAATTGTTGTGCCAACAGGTGATATGCCAAGCTCCCTATTGTTTTGCCCTATGTTGATTGGCGAACGTGCAGTAGGGGCTATCACCGTTCAAAGTTTCGAGAAAAATGCTTATTTGCCTTTACATATGGATGTTTTAAAAACATTAGGTACGTACACTGCAATTGCTTTAGAAAATGCAAACCTTGTTGAGAATTTAGAAGTTAAAGTAGAAGAGCGCACAAGAGAAGTTGTAAAACAAAAAGAAATTATTGAAGAAACCAATAAACATATTACTGATAGTATTAAATATGCAAAACGTATTCAGGAAGCGTTTTTGCCAACTGAAGAAAACGTAAGTACACTTTTAAAAAATGCGTTTGTATTATATAAACCAAAAGATATTGTTAGCGGAGATTTTTATTGGATTGAAGAAAAAAACAATAAGATTTTATTTGCTGTTGTAGATTGTACTGGACATGGCGTTCCAGGGGCTTTTATGAGCATCATAGGTTTTAATGGTTTAAATCAAATTGTAAACGAATATAATTATACCAAGCCATCTGAAATCTTAACTCAATTAAATAAAAACATAAGTCACACGTTACGTCAAAAAGTAGAAGATTCTAAAATTCGAGATGGAATGGATGTTGCCATTTGCTCTTTAGATTTAAAATCCAGAAAATTAGAATTTGCTGGCGCATTTAGCCCATTATTTATTTTGCGTAATGGCGAAGTTTTAAAAACTAAAGGCGACAAACACCCGATAGGTAATTTTGTTGGAGTGGAAGAATATGAGTTTACTAATCATGAAATTCAATTACTTGAAAATGATAAACTATATATTTTCTCTGATGGTTTTGTTGATCAATTTGGCGGGCCAGGAGGTAAAAAATTAAAGTATAATGCCTTTAGAACCTTACTTTTAGAAAACTACCAAAAACCAATGCCACAACAAAAAACAGCTATTCATGATTTTTTTGAGCAATGGCGAGCCGGACACGAACAAATTGATGATGTTTGTATGATAGGTGTTTCAATTTAAATCAAAAACAAATGCCTTGAAAAATTTATACAACTCCGAACTTACAAAATCATCCTACGATTCAATTATTATTGGCTCCGGCATGGGTGGTTTAACTACAGCTGTATGTTTAGCGAAGTCTGGAAAAAAAATATTAGTGCTCGAACAGCATTATGAAGTTGGAGGATTTACTCACACCTTTAAGCGAAAAAAATTTGAATGGGATGTTGGTGCTCATTACATTGGCCAAGTCAATAATTCTCAAAGTCTTATTCATAAGGCTTTTAATTATTTGGCTAACAATAAAATAAAATGGGATGATGTTGGAGAAATCTATGATCAGGCAATCATTGAAGGTGATACTTACAATTTTAAAAAAGGCGTAAAGAACCAGATCAATCAAATGATAGCCTATTTTCCTCAGGAAGAAAAAGCCCTCCGATCCTATTATCATTTAGTTCGAAAAGTAAGCGGGCACGCCTCCATCTTTTTTTGCGAAAAATCAATGCCAAATTGGTTAAGCAAATCAATTGGACACTTATTAAGAAACAATTTTTTAAAGTATTCAAGGCTAACTACACATGATGTGCTAAGTACTTTAACAACAAATCAAAAATTAATATCTGTATTATGCGCGCAGTGTGGCAATTATGGATTAACCCCAAAACAAAGTAGTTTCGGAATTCACGCACTTGTAATCTCTCATTATTTAGAAGGCGCTGCCTATCCCACAGGAGGCGCTGCGAACATACACAAAAGCTTGGAAGAGGTGATTGCAGATCACGGTGGAATTATAGCTATTAAAGCTGATGTAAAGAACATTATCATAGAAAAAAATAAAGCAATTGGTGTTCTCATGCAAAACGGAGATAAACTATTTGCTAAAAACATTATTAGCAATGCCGGTGCTCACAACACTTTTAACAAACTAATTTTACCTGAATTTCAAAAATCAGAAAATACAGTTGCACTAAATAAAGTTAAGCCCTCTGTTTCTCATGCCTGTATTTATGTAGGTTTAAATGCCACCGACGACGAACTAAAATTACCTAAGTATAACATATGGCTTTATGACAATTATGATTTTGATAAAGCCAGAGAAATGCATCTTAAAACCAAAGACAGTTCCTCATCAGTATTTTACATTTCTTTTCCTTCAGCAAAAGACAGTGAATGGCAGCAAAAACATCCAGGCACTTCTTCCATTCAAATCTTAGGTTCCTATCCCTTTAACTGGATGGAAGAATGGGAACACATGAAATGGCAGAAACGGGCTGAAGATTATGAAGCAGTTAACGAAGAATTAAAAAATTTATACCTTGAAAAATTATATAAAACTCTGCCCCAAATAAAAGGGCGCGTAGAAATTTGTGAATTATCAACGCCATTGTCTACCAAGCATTTCAGTAATTATAATAAAGGGGAAATTTATGGCTTAGAACATACGCCGGAGCGTTTTGAACTCAAACAATTACGTCCCAAAACTAATTATAAAAACCTTTATTTAACCGGACAAGATATTATTGCAGTGGGAGTATGCTCTGCTATGTTTGCTGGCGTGATAACATCCATCAATATTTTAAACAGAAATATACTTTAGCGGATTAGTCGATTTAAATCCTAAGCCATTTAAAGTTCACCGAATTATGTATTTTTGAAAGATACACTACACCATGACTCTACAAAAACTTCCAGTCAGCAAACAAATAGCTTATGCTTTTGGCATGATGGGATGGAGTATTATGATTAATCTCATCAGTGTGATTTTAGTGTATTTATTTGTTCCGCCAGATAACAGTGGCCTGCCAAAACTCATTACACAAGCTGCTATTTTTGGAATCTTTAATGTGATTGCGATAATTACTGCCAGCGGCCGGCTAGTAGATGCTTTGTATGATCCGTTTATTGCTCAGATTAGTGACAATAGTAAAAACCCAAAAGGACGAAGAATTCCATTAATGAAAAAGGCAATTCTTCCCTCGCTCATTTTTTGTTGTTTAATATTTTACCCCTTAAGCCACGAAGAATCAAAACTTAATATTGTATGGTTAAGTTTTATGCTGATTGGTTTTTATGTTTCATCCACAACTTATATTATTCCATACAATGCTTTACTTCCCAACCTAGCTCCCACTTCAACGGATAAGGTAAGACTGGCCAGCTGGCAATCTGTTGGCTATGTATTTGGAATTGGTATAGCCTCAAACGTTTTTAATTTATGTGATGTAATACAACATAATTTTAATATCACTTCTCGTTTAGATTCACTTCAATTTGCTGTTTTAGGAATGGTAATAATAGCTGGCTCAGCTATGTTGGTTACCGTATTAGCCATTGATGAAAAAAAATACAGCAAATCAAATACAAACTCAGTTCCATTAAAAAAAGCTTTACGGCACACACTTAGTAATAAAAATTTTCAGTTATTCATCGTTGCAGACTTCTCCTATTTTATAGCTGTTACAATTATAACATCCGGACTATTATATTTTGTAACAGTTCTTTTGCAATTACCAGAATCATTAGGGAACAAACTCATGATTACCATGGTGCTGGTTTCATTTATTTTTTATCCTTTAGTGAATTATTTCGCAAGGAAAATTGGAAAGAAGATTCTCGTTGTTGGCTCCTTATTACTTTTATCATTCATTTTTCTGGGAATATATTATCTAGGTAAATTTTCAGTTAATGCAGAGGTTCAGATCTTCGGACTTATTGCTTTTGCCTCTATTCCATTGGCCTCACTTAATATTTTACCAAATGCTATTTTGGCAGAGATTATTGAAAAAGACTGCAATGAAACTAAAGAAAATAAAGAAGCCGTTTATTTTGCAGTTAGGTACTTTTTTGTAAAAATAGCGCAGACCTTTGGAATTGCTTTATTTTCCATGTTTTTAATTTATGGGAAAGATGTCGGTAATGATTATGGAATAAGACTCAACGGCCTGTTAGGATTTTTTCTATGTATGATAGCAGCCTGTATATTTACAAAATTCAAGGAGAATAAAAATTAATGCATGGCAGGCAATAGTTCAAAATGTCGAAGTCATGCTGAATTTATTTCAGCATCTGATATCTTGAAAAAAGTTCAGGATAACAAGAGACGGTCAGTTCGAACAGAATAAAGGACAAGATAAAACTCTTTTTGGAACGCTTCTCACATTTCGACTCCGCTCAATGTGACAGCTCGAAGTGACAATAATTTAGATGGGTTATCTGTTAATATTGTTTGGCCTTGAATAAACCATCTGCATTACATTAATGTTTCTCATGGCAAAGGCTGCTTCACAATAACACAAATAGTAATTCCATTTGCGGATAAAGTAATCATCAAAACCTACCTTCTTAACTTCCGATAAGTTTTCATTAAAATTTTTAGCCCATACATTCAAAGTATGTGCATAATCCAAACCAATATCTTTTAGGTCAACCAGTGTCATATCACTTGTGTTGTTTATCGCCTCATTAATTGCTGCAACAGAAGGTAATAAGGAACCCGGGAAAATGTGTTTTTGAATCCAATCGACACCGTTTTTTAAACTTGCGAAACGTGAATCAGGGCAAGTAATTGTCTGCAGTGCAAAAATGCCTTCTTTCTTTAATAATTGTCCGCACTTTTTAAAATATTCCTCGTAGTATTTTGCGCCCACAGCCTCTAACATTTCAATGGACACAATTTTATCAAACGTGCCTTCCATTAAACGATAATCCTTGATCAAAATAGTAATTTTATCAGAAAGATTTTCTTTCTCAATCCGCACCTTAGCTAATTTATATTGCTCTTCGGAAATAGTTAAAGTAGTAACTTTACAACCATATTGTTTTGCCATATAGATAGCATTGCCACCCCAACCACTGCCAATTTCAAGAACATGATCGGTAGATTTTAAATTAAGTTGTTGGCACAACCGCTCATACTTAGCTAATTGTGCCTGCTCTAAAGTCATTTCTTCTTTTTTATAATATGCAGAAGAATACGTCATGGTTGGGTCTAAAAACAAAGCAAAAAAATCGTTATTAAGATCATAATGTTCTGAAATATTTTTACGGGAACCTCCCAAGCTGTTGGCTCGTTTAGAATGATAAATTTTATTAATGAATTTTAAAACATTTAAAATAGTTGATCTTGTATTGCTGCCCGAAACGGTTGGTGCGTGATCCACATTTAATAAAAACCACTTCATCACATTTGTAATGTTATCGGTATCCCATTCGCCATCAACATAAGATTCACCAAAACCAATATCGCCGTATAACATGCAGCGTTTAAAAAAATTGTAGTGCTTCACCTCTATGGTTGCATTCACGTTTCCCTCTCCGTTTCCTATACGAATCACATCTCCATCTGGCAAAGTAATACGCATGGAGCCCAAAGGCATTTTACAAAGTAAATCCATAACGACTCTCTGGTAAAATCCTGTTCTTGGTTTGGCTATACTAATGGCGGTAGACATGGTGCGAATATACTAATTTACATTTCTATTGTAATTGCAATTTAATATTATGGAGGTTAAACCTAACAAATCCATAACTATTTATTTTTAACTATTTACGAAAAACATCCCTCTGCAGATTTTTATGTTCTGATTTTTTGTGAAACGGGATCCCTTTCATCCATATCAATAGGGCATTCCAATGAATTAATGTTATAATTTTTAGTGTAATTAACGGGAAACGAATACTATACCAAACCAAATTCAGGTTAGTTAGTGGTTTTTGAATTCCGGTTAATGTGCTTATAAAAACACGTTCTTCTTTATTAAATGTATCAATCCTAATGTTAAGCTTTTCATCCGGAATCGTCAGGTGAAAATCAAAATTATGATCATGATCAAAAAATGGTGAAACATAAAAATATTTAGTTGTGTTTAAATGGTATTTTTTTTCGCTTAAATTTTTTTCTGTCAATAAATAAGGTTTTAGCTCTCCAAATGTATTTCCCACTTCAGCAATGCTACATACAGGTTCATTGTTTTTATTGAAGATATAATAAAATGATACCGGATTAAAATTATAGCCCAACACATTGAGGTTGGTCAAAATCATAATTCTTTCCTCCGTCAACACAATGCCATTTTCATTTAAGTAAGCAATGATATGCGTTCTTGTGTTTTTTGATATATCCGGCTTATCAATGGGTAACTGAATATGTTCCTTATCCCTATAACTAAAAAAATTGAAGCGGTTATGGCTAAATAATAATAATTTCTTTTTTAGTAGTTCTATTTCGTCTAAATCAATATAAAACATAAAAATATTATAATGAAAGCTATGCTTTTTTGGAGCAAGCCTATTATGCATAACATATGCTTTATAGAGAGATGAATTCATTATGAAATGGAAAAGGTAAAATGGATAATGGAAGACGTTATGCAAACCATATTAAACTTCTTTAGAAGATTTTTTAATAGCTGCATCATAGCTCCTTGCACAAATTAACCGCACTCGCATAGGCATCTTCATGAAAGCCGTATTTAAAATAACTTCCACAAAAATATAACGGACCTGCTTGATTCAATAGATGCAGCTCTTTTTGAGCGTTAATCGCCGGCACATCAAATAAAGGATGCTCGTAATCAATAACCTTAATCAGTTTGTTTTTATCAATACTATTTGGAATGGCATTAATGGATACAAAATAATTTTTCTTTTCACTCACACCCTGTAAACGGTTCATCCAGTAAATAGTTGTAGGGATTTTTTGGCCATTGCGTTCTTCTATTCTGTAATTCCAGCTGCTCCAGGTTTTTATATTTTTCGGCATCACCGACTCATCAGTATGAACCGTAGCGGGATTTTTTTCATATTTGAAAGGAGACAACAAACGTTGTTCGTCGGCAGTGGGTTGCTCCAACATAGTCAATGTTTCATTAGCATGAGCCGCAAAGATAACTTTATTAAATGTTTGTTGTGTGCCGTCAGATAAATGGACAATGGCTTTGCCATCTTTTTTACTTACTTTAACTACACCATTATTTAATTGAATTTTATCACGAAAAGGCTTGATCAGAATTTCACGATAAGCCTGGCTTCCGTTATGCAAGGTGTACCATTGGTGTTGAGTATCCAGTCCTAAAAAACCATGGTTTTTAAAAAACCGAATGAGTGCAACTGCCGGAAAATCCAACATCTTATCCATGGGCGTACTCCACACGGCAGAACTCATTGGAACCAAATATTTCCACAACATTTCTTCACTAAATTTAAATTCTTTAATGTATTGTGCCAAGGTGTAATTTTCGTACTGAGGATTATTCAAAATTTCAACACTGATCTTATTGAAGCGTGTTATTTCCATTAGCATTTTAATATAGCTAACATTGAAGATGTTTTTTCGCTGTGCAAACAAGCCGTCTAATCCCGAACCGCAATACTCCAAACCCGTTGGCACATATTGCACACTAAACGACATTTCTGTTTTTTTAATGGGAGCTTTAATTTCATCGAATAATTTACAAAGGTTTGGATAAGTTTCAAAGTTAAAAACCATAAAACCGGTATCCATGTAAACTTCTTTTCCATCCTCTTCCACCGCAACGGTATTGGTATGTCCGCCCACGTAATTATTTTTTTCAAAGAAAGTGAGATCGTACTTGTTCTGAAGCAAATGCCCACAACCCATTCCGGCAATGCCTGTTCCTATAATAGCTAATGTTTCCATTACTGTGTTGTTACTGAATTTATAAAACGTTCAATACTAAATGTGGATAATTGTCCGCTTGGACCATTAATATTATAATCGCAACCATGAGTAGCCCACGGAAGATTTAAAAAATAGTAAGGCACATAGTTTTTATTAAGTGTTTCAGATAAACGCACACTATGGTAATAAGAAACCAACGCGTCATTTGGACCATGGATTAATAAAGTGGGCGTAGATTTTTGAGTGACAAAATTACGCGCACTACTTTCTTCATATACCAACGGTACTTCGCTGATTAATCCTCCTAGGTAGTCGCTAAATACTTTATCTATATCGAGTACTAATTTATTAGATTTTATTTTTGCTCCCCAGGCCATATCCGCAGGGCCATAAAAAGAAATAACACCTTTAATTTTTGCGTCATTAAATGTATAAGCAGATAATAAAGCAATTTGTCCGCCGGCTGAACGACCCAACAAAACAAAATTATTGGTATCTATATTTAATTCTGTAGCGTGTTTAGTTAAATAAACGAGAGCATCTTTTGTGTCTTCTATTTGGGCAGGGAATTTATATTTGGGAGCTAAACGGTAATTTATAGCTGCTACATGATAGCCTCGATTAGCTAAATAACTGTTTAAATCCGGTAATTGTTTACTGTCACCTAAGCTCCATGAGCCTCCGTGAATAACAATTACACAAGGAG
>JANPOX010000074.1:0-5271 GCA_031428235.1 Bacteroidia bacterium
GGCAATTGAGCAGCCCATTCTATAATTCGTTGGTCAATAAATGGCTCCCGCCCTTCAAAACCTACGCTCATGGTAGCACGATCTACTTTTTGTAATATATCATCGAGCATATAAGTTTGATAATCTACTGCCATCATATAAGCCATACCTGAGTAATATTCCGGTTTCAATTCTTCGCTATCAAACCCAGAGCTGATTATATCAACATCGTTTTTTATTAACAAATCCACTTCAGATTTATCAAGTTGCTGCGTTATACTTTGAAGAATATTTGAAACGGAAGGTTGTTTTAATAAGTTTTTAAGCTTTTCGTACCGAGAATGAAAAAGGTATTGTTTGTTTAAAATGGGAATTGATTGGGCAGGAATCGCATGCATAATTGTTGCTGCTCCTTTTCTAATAAATTTAGGTATACTGTTAAGCCGATCACCGTATTTTATTAGATAATCATAGCGGTTATAACCAGCAAATATTTCATCACCACCATCTGCAGAAAGTGCTACAGTAACTTTTTCCTTTGCAATCCTGCTAACAAGCGAAGTGGGAATGGCGCTGCTGTCCGCAAAAGGTTCATCGTAAAAAAAAGGCAATTGTGGAACAATTTCTAAAGCTTCTTTTTCTGTACAATAATATTCTGTATGGTCAGTACCTAAGTATGCAGCTACTTCCTTTGCAAATGGCGCTTCGTTTAAGCCAGCATCTGGCATTCCAATGGTAAATGTTTTAATTTTTTGCGTACTATTAGCCTGCAATATGGCCGTCACGCAACTACTGTCATAACCACCACTTAAAAAAACGCCCACCGGCACATCGCTTACCATTCTATATTGAAAAGCACTGATCAATAATTTTTCTGTTTCTTCAATGGCTTCGGGTAAATCTATTTTTAAAGCAGGCTTATTATAAGCATCGTATACATTCCAGTATTGGTTGGTATGCAAAGTTTTAGTTTGCATATTTAAATTTAAATGATGCCCTGGTTTCAGCTTAAAAGTGTTTGTAAAAATACAATGTGGTGTGGGCACATAACCATATTGCATAAAAGCACCAACCGCATTTAAATTTATCTCTTTGCTAAATGACGGATGTTTAACAATGGCTTTTAATTCAGATGCGAATAAAAATAAACCCTCATGGTAATAGTAAAATAAAGGTTTAACGCCCGCTCTGTCTCTGCATGCAAAAATCTCCTGCTTTTCATCATCGTAGATTACAAAAGCAAACATCCCAATATATTTT
This sequence comes from Bacteroidia bacterium, assembly GCA_031428235.1. GTDB lineage: Bacteria > Bacteroidota > Bacteroidia > B-17B0 > Aurantibacillaceae > UBA4416. The sequence goes on from JANPOX010000074.1 coordinate 1,240, forward strand.
TGCACTGCGGCTGCACCCCATTGTTTGTAACTGTGTAAAATCACTTCTGTATCGCTGTGGCTTTCAAACCGTTGACCTAAAAGTTCTAACTCCTTTTTTATTTCTTCGTAGTTGTATATCTCCCCATTAAATGTAATATGAAGATTTTCAAAATGCATTGGCTGGCTACCTCCTTCCGTAAGATCAATAATGCTTAAGCGTCTATGTCCAAGCCCTACAAGCCCCAAGTTTGTATCATATAAATTGTAACCCTCCCCATCAGGCCCACGGTGAGACATGGTGCGGTTCATTGCCTGTAATATTTCGAGAGAGGTATTGTTGTTAAAATCTAAAAAGCCGGAGATAGCGCACATATTGTTGTTTTATAAAACTCATAAAACTACTTAATTAATCGATAACAGAATTTTAAAATCTTTTTTATGATTCTACCACAAGTTAATATTATCTATAAGTGAATAAAGAAGAGGTATGCAAAATAATAATACACGATAAACTACTAAAAGTTAGTTACGGAAAATATATTTGAAATAAGGGGAAAACTTTTCACATCTTTAAAACAGGTATTCGTATTTTGCGCATCACATGGAAAATAATATCATTCGTTTAAAGTGGCGCTCGTTATAATGAATTTTTTTAATTTTAGTTTACTGGCATTATTCCCTGAAAATGAATATAATTTTCAGAAAAACCTTCTAAATTGGTATGAGATCATTATTGTTTTTTTCATTTATTTTTTAACAAATATATGGGTAAACAAAAAAAATGAAAAATTTTACGAAAAAAACTTCAAACTCTTTATAAATCTTAAAATTAGCGGTGCATTATTAATTACTCTACTTTTCAACTTATATTATGCAGGTGGCGATACTACTGCTTATTTTAACGATGCCCGTTTATTGAATAAAGTACTATTCTCACATCCCTCCCTTGCTTTTGAAATGTTTTTTAGTTCAGGGGAAACCAGCAATTGGTCTAACAATCTTATTGATGGATTTGAAGGGTTTCGATTTGCAAATGATACTACAACGTGGCTTGTATGTAAAATTACAGCAATTATTGAATTATTTACATTTAGAAGCATGCTTGGAACTGCCATGATTTTTGGGTTAGTTAGCGGATGTTTTATCTGGAATTTTTATAAAACTATTTTAAAAATTTATCCTTTTTCACAAAAATATTTAGCGTTAGCAATCTTGTTTGTACCTAATGTATTACTTTGGGGCTCCGGTATATTCAAGGATACAATAACACTCTGCCTAACCATGTATAGTTTTGTGTGCCTCTATAACATCTTTATAGATAAAAATAAAATTTTACTAAATACATTATTTTTCATTTTGTCAGCTTATACAGTATTTGTTATTAAAAGTTATATTATCGTAACGTTTCTAGGATGTGCTAGTTTATGGATATTCAGTTTTATAAAAATAAAATCAGATTTTTTTAGGGTTTTGCTAAAACCATTTCTTATTGCAATTTTTGGAATTATATTTTATTTTGCATTTGATGAATTTACAAAATCTTTTGAGAAATTTTCCCTTGATAATGTGTTAGAAACAACTAAAGTTACAGGTGAATATTTAAAATATGTAAGTGAGGCTTCTGATGGAAGCGTTTACGACATTGGCACATTTGAGCCATCTATAACAGGCTTGCTTAAACTTGCGCCTGCGGCTATAAATGTTACATTGTTTAGACCTTACTTATGGGAAAGCGGTAAAATAATTATTTTTTTCTCCGCCATTGAGTCTTCATTTTTATTAATATTTACACTTTTTACCATCTTAAAAGTCGGGCCCATAAAGTTTTTACTATACATTTTCAAAGACTCATTATTATCAACTTTTTTTCTCTTTACCATCATATTTGCTATTTTTGTGGGGCTCTCTTCTTTTAATTTTGGCACCTTAGTAAGGTATAAAATACCATGTATCCCATTGTATCTAATCGTATTAGCAGTAATTATTAACAAAGATTCACGTACCGGTCGATCTCAAATTATTTAAATATATTTTCACTTTTTTCTCTGTTATTAGGTATAAGAGATAAGCTATTAGCACGCTTATAGGCACTGCTGTAAGCCATATGAACGGGTCACTAAGATTTGAGGTATTAATTAATCCTGTTAAATCAAAAATAATAAAACAAAGTAAAATGGTTTGAAAATGTGTAGCATATAAAGTATAACTAAATTCCCCTATTTTTTCCAACCAATTAATTCTAATATTTTTCTGAAGGGTATTTGCTATTAGAAACACTGACAACATTGCTGAAAGCACCATGCTTAACTTATTATCAGGGCTTATACTTTCAGCTATAATCATACACACAAATGTGGCGGCAATTACTGTCAATAGCAGTGAAATAGAAATTCTTAAAACAAATTTTTGAAGAGTGGGAATGATGTGGTAAGAATAAATCCCTAACATAAAATAAAAATTATAATTAGTGAAATAATTAATTAAAGTATTATTCCAGTTAATAAAAAAACCTATAAAAAACATCACGCAAGATATTATAATATACCATCTTAACTTTAGTACAAACAATGGAGCTAATAAATAAAATATTACTTCGTAGACTAAACTCCAATAAGGGGCGATTATAGATTTCACATTAGGGTTATAAAAAAGGTTATTCAAAATTTGCTTGACAGTAAAAAAATTTGAAGATTGCTGAAACCGACTAAACAAATAGTTTTCATCATTCAGCAATCCTGTAAAATATTGTGGCCGGTATGTCATTGCTATTATTAAAACTACAGCTGCCCAAACGAGCCCAAGTAAATAAGTAGGATATAAGCGTAACGCTCTTTTTTTCAAAAAAGGTAAATAAATATTTTTGGAAGCTAAACTGTGAGCAATAGAAAATCCACTAAGTACAAAAAAGAATATTACAAATTCACCACTCAGTTTTGTTAGTGACATAAAAGCTGCAATCACATAATCGTTAAACTGCCAGTAATTGTAAGGATATATTTTTATGTATTGGCTCATCCCCATCCATAATAATCCTCTTGCGTGTGCAACACAAACATATAGGGCTGCGATCCCTCTGAGAGCATCTAAAATTGAAAAATTAACAACCTGTTTTTTTAAAATCATTCTATTAGTTTATCGGTTTAGGATATTTAATTTCATGGTGCCATGCGTTTTCAACTCTCGAATACATTTTTGTAGACTTCAGCGTATTTTTCTATGCCATCCTTTAAATTATAATATCTAACAGCTACCTCCCTAATAGAAACTGACGGGATTGATACTGATTTGTTTACAAATCTTATTGCATCCTCAAAACCTTTATCTGTAAAATCTTTTACCGTTATACCTACGTTCTCTTCTGATAGAAGTTTGCCAATGTCGCCAATAGTATTTGAGATAATAGGTATTCCCATGCTTAAAATTTCTCCAATTTTTACCGGACTGCTGCTTAATTTTGAATAAACAGGTTTAATGAAAGAAATACTAATGTCACTAGCATACATGTAACTCGGCACTTCTGAAAATGGTACTGAAATTATTATAAAATCCTTACTGTTTAATTGAAAAGATGAAAGTTTTTTCAATACTATATCCTGTACAGAATTTGTTATAATAAGAAATTTCACAGAAGGATACTGTTTCTGTAGGACTTTAAAGAAACGTAACATTTCATCAATCATATACCATGCGCCTAGAGAACCTAAATAACTTAATATTAGTGTGCTTTGGTCAAAACCTAACTTTTTTTTCGCTTCTAGTTTTCTAACTGTATTCGTTTCCTTAAAATGTTCTTGATCTGCACAACAGGGAATTACAGAAATTGGCACTTTTTTATTATAAAATTTCCATGATGAAATTTCATCTTTTCCTGCAAAGGTCAACGAAATGATATGATCAGACTTTTTTATAAAATCTGCTTCTTTCTTTTTGTAATATTTATAAACTTTATCCCAAAACCATTTGTCTCTATTCCAACTTTTTCCATCTGCCTTCTCATCTGCCCAAAAACCCCGCATGTCAAATAGAAACTTTACGCCTGTTGTCCTTTTTA
>JANPOX010000075.1:0-1660 GCA_031428235.1 Bacteroidia bacterium
AATGATAAGATAGGGGTTAACTCATTAGCTAATGTTTTAGCAAAACGATATCTAGGTTCAACATAAATGATATCGTGAGCTAATACTACCGTATTTCCTACGGCAATACCCTCAATTTTTGATAGGTCCATCAAATAAACCTTAGGAGGTTGGTTATCCTGATTCCTAATTAATTTAACCTTGTATGCTTTACCATCTTCAGAGATACCACCTGTTAAGGCTAAGGCTTCAATAACTGTTGTGTTATTATTTGATAAATTTAAAACTTTTGCTGCACCTCCACTTCCCGGAAAAACAATAACTCGTTTGTTTGTAACCGACAAATAGACAAAAGGTTTTACATAATAATCAGCATATATTTGTTCTAGAAATTCAGTTGCTTCCCTCACGCTTAATCCTGCAAGTTTTGTTCTTCCAACAAGTGGTAATTTACATGTTCCGTCCCTATTAACAATATAATCCAATTCAATAAATCTGGTTACCTGAGAAGAATTTGCTAAATCGACAATTTTAAAACCGTCGTTTGAAAAAATTCGGACATTAACAATATCATTAAAATCAATTTTGTAATCCTGTTTGGATAGTGAATCTACAATTTTATAATAGGTATAATCTTTTGGAGTTCTCAACATTAAATTTGAACGGAACAGTTTACAGGAAGAAAAGGAAATCAAAACTGCCAAAAAAAGAAAAAAGTTGAAAAAACGCATAAGTTTTATATATATCACAAATTTAAGATTTATCCCCTAATAACAAAAATCATGCTCGATTTAATAATTGTCCATATAATAACCTCATATCGTTCACTAAACGTGTGTAGCTGAATTTGGAAAGTGCCCATTGTTCGCCTTTATCAGCTGATTGAGAAAGTAGTTTTCTGTTCAAACAAGTTTTTAATAAATTCTCCATAAAGCCGGTTTTATCAGTAATAGAGGATAAGAGACCGCATTCAGGGTGTAAAACATCTTCAATGCCTCCAACATTAGTGGCCACCACAAATTTACCTGCAGCCTGCGCTTCAATAATACTCACAGGCGTTCCTTCATTTAGAGAAGTTAATGTTACAATATCCAACCCATGTAAAGCCCATTCAACATTAGTAATCCATGAGGTGAAACAAACATCAACATTATCCGCAGGATTATTTGACCAGGTTACATGATGGGTTTTACATGATTCAATAATGGAATTTCTGGTATCACCATCACCAATAATAAACCCTTTAAAATTAGTAAAACCATTGGTTTTTAAAAACGCTATCGCTTCTATGAAAAGACTATGATTTTTTATAGGAGCCAACCTTCCGATAATCCCAATGGCTAGCTGATCGTCCTTTAGATTATATTTTGTTCTGAATTGCATCCTGTTTTGTTCTTTGTTTTTTGTGAACTTCGTTAAATCAAAACCTAAAGGAATAACATGAATTTTTTCTTTTGGGGCAATATGAAATACTTCCGATAATTCTTCTTTTTGTTTATTGCTGATAGCAATAATAGCTGTAGAATGTTTGGCTAAATATCGTTCAATGATTTTGTAAAAACCAGTCTTTAGTTTTCCAAAATAAGAATGAAATACATGCCCATGAAATGTATGAATTATAATAGGAACCTTGCAATGAATTGCCGCCAGGCGGCCAATTGCACCTGCTTTAGAAGCATGT
>JANPOX010000076.1:0-4917 GCA_031428235.1 Bacteroidia bacterium
CTAATACAACTGAATCCTCAAATAATAATCCTAATAATTCAATTTCAGCTAATTCTTCGACAACAGCCCCTTCTAATTCAGAAAACGCTAATACAAATTCTTCTGATTTGAACACTGGAAATCAAACAAATAATTCAGCAAGCGTAAATAATAATGGTGTTGGTGATGAAGCCTCTAAATTAAAAACAGGATTAAACAATGCTTCTGAGACTAATTTAACCACATTCAATTCATACACTAATAATGAAGCGATATCCTTAAAAGAACAGGCTTTACAAAAAATAAATTCAGCCTTAACGGAAGACAAACAAATTTCTGTTACGTTAGAAAATGTAACTCAAATGGCAGCGAAAAATTCATCCGGCGGAACATTAAGTCAGGAAAATATTACTGCCATTACTACTGAAGGTGATCAATTAAATAATGAAGCTTTTACAATTAGAAAAGCAGCTGACACAAAAACCGGTTCTGAAAAAGACGAAGCTATTAGTTCCGCGAAGAAACTGGAAGCTACAGCTATCAGTAAAAAATTAGAAGCTGCCGAAAAACAAAAACAATTAAACACCGCTGCTTATGAGGCAAACAAACAAAGCCTTGCCGAACTTGCGGCATTGGCAAAAGGTAAAAACATTCCAGAATTAAAAAATGCAGATGCTCAGTTAAATGAATCTAATATATTAATTAAGCAAGCAGATAATCTTAGAACAGAAGCCAATGCTTTTCCAAGTGATGTTGCCAAATTGGGAGGCTATAGCAATGCGGAAGAAAAAGAAAACCAGGCAATAGCAAAACAGCAGGCCTTATTAGACGTTTACAAAAAAACTTTTCCTGATTACATTCTTAAAAAAGCAAGTGTCACTGCAGATAATCCTGAAACCATTGCTCAATTAAACTCCGCTGAAAACAGTATAAATTCAAATAATACAATCCATGTAGAAGGACTAGTTCTTTTATCTCAGGCTAACGAAAAGGAATATAGATCCCGCATATTGAGTTTGCCAACTGCGTTAGATGAAAGTCAAACTGATTTAAAAACAAAAGCACAGGCTGCTTATAAAACACAAAAAGACCTGGTAGCGGAAGCAAATAATTCAGGTGACAATTCAAAAAAGAAAGAACTATTAATAAATGCCAATAATTCAGGCCAGGAGGCGATCAACTTATTAAATCAAATTTCGGGTTCTAATCCGATTACCAATAATAACAACACTACCAACTCTGAAAATAATAACAGTAATAACAACACAAATCAAAATTCAAATAATAATAATGTAGCGGCGAAAAACAACTCAGGTAACACAAATGTTAACAGTACTGAAAATTCAAAAAATGCTACTTCTTCCAACAATACAAACAACGCCAATACGAATAATAATAATAATAATAACGCAGCAAACAGAACTGTTTCTAATCAGGGAACCGTTAAAATAAAAGTAGAGGGTCTTGAAGTAAAAAATTCGAATGCTTATACAGCTGAGAAACCAATTCCTATTGATGAAAAAATTCCTGACGGCCTTGTATTTAAGGTTCAGATAGGCGCATTTAAATCTCCTTTACCAAACAACACATTTAAAGGTTTAAGTCCTGTTATTGCGCAAACCACACAAAGTGGCTATATCCGCTATATGGCTGGAAATTTCGAAAATTATACGAGCGCAAATGCTGTAAAAAATGATCTGCGAAATTTAGGTTATAATGATGCTTTTGTGGTGGGATATTACGATGGTAAACGGATCAATTTAAATGAAGCAGTTGATAAAGCTAAAACAGCCGGTCAAACTATTGAGATCACTTCAAATACAAGTGCAGGGTTAACAGCAAATGCCAACGTTCCTAAAAATACATTTCCTGTAGCAACAAATAATACACAAAACGCAACTGAAGCCCAACCGGTAGAGATTACAAATGAATTAGAAAAAATGAATGGGTTGTTATACACCGTTCAGATTGGTGTTTATTCAAAACAAATTACCCGATCACAATTAAATAACCTCTCTCCAATTTATACTGAAAAACTACCTAGTGGCTTATACCGTTATACGGCAGGTATTTATAACCAATCATCAAGATTACTACCTGATAAACGAAAGGTAGTTGACCTTGGAGTAAAAGATGCATTTGTTTCTGCTTATTATAATGCTAAACGAATTCCATTTGCAGAAGCCCAAAAGTTACAATCTGAAAATAATAATCTTAAAATGGAAACAGAAAATCCAATTATATTTTCCAATACACCCAACAATAATTTAAATACAAATGTTCAACCTGTAAATAATACAACCGCACCTGTAAATAATACAACTCCTTCTATAACTGCATTTTCGAACGGAGTAACATCCGGACCAGTTCCAACAGCTGAAAATGGCGTTAAAACAGATGATGCGGGTATCTCCTATAAAGTACAGATAGGAGCTTACAAAAATCAGGTTCCAAATGAGGTGGCTTCCAAGTTTTTAAATATTAAAACATGGCCGGTAAAAAATGTTGTCATCAATAGTTTATATATTTATACGATTGGTAATTTTAACGGCTTTGAATTTGCGAAAAAACTTAGGGATGAAGCCGTTTCTGTGGGTATTTCGGATGCTTATATTACAGTTTACAAGGATGGGAAAAAATTATACGGAGCAGAATCTTTGCAATACTTAAACAGATAAAAATAATTAATTTTAAACCATGATAACGAATCATTATCCAGAAACAGAAGAGTTATTAGAACACGATGTCATCACAAAAGAAGATGAACTAAACATGATCGTTTTATTTAACGACCATGTAAATACGTTTGAGTGGGTAATAGAATGCCTTATGAAGTATTGCGATCATGATTCATTACAAGCAGAACAATGTGCTCACATAGTTCATTTTAATGGTAAATGTGCTGTTAAAACAGGTACTTTTGAAAAATTAAAACCCATTTGCGAAACACTTTTAGAAAAAGGATTAAGTGTTGAACTAAACTAAAAAAAAATTATGAAAAAAATTACGATTTCACTTTTACTTTTTACTGCAGTCTTTATTGCTTGCCACAAGAATGCTATTACAGGGCGACGCTCGGCTAACCTCATGCCTGAAACAGATCTGATTTCGATGAGTTTGACGGAGTATGACAAATTTTTAGCAGAACACAAACCTTTACCTGCCACAGATAAAAGGACCATGTTGGTGAGAAATGTTGGCACTAAAATTCAAAAATCGGTTGAGAAATACTATACTGACAAAGGGTTAGGTTCACAATTAGAAGGTTTTCAATGGTCTTTTAATGTGGTGGATGAAGCCCCTGTTAATGCCTGGTGTATGTCTGGCGGAAAGGTTGTTGTTTATACAGGCCTATTGCCAGTGACACAAGATGAAGCGGGCCTGGCAGTAGTTATGGGTCATGAAATTGCACACGCTGTTGCAAGGCACGGAAATGAGCGCATGAGCCAGGGACTTGCTGTTCAATTCGGAGCAGCCGCTTTATCAATTGCGCTTCAGCAAAAACCTGCTCTTACTCAGGCCTTATTTCAACAGGCGTATGGACTATCTACTACGTTAGGAGTTTTAAAGTATAGCAGAACTCATGAAACAGAAGCTGATAAAATGGGCTTGGTATTTGCTGCCATGAGTGGTTATAATCCTGAAGCGGCGCTATCCTTTTGGGAACGTATGGCACAAGCAGGTAGCGGACAAAGCCCTCCTGAATTTTTAAGTACCCACCCGAGCGATGAAACTAGAATTTCAACCTTGAAAGAATTTATGCCGGAAGCAAAAAAATATTATACGCCTGGCAAGTAATTGATTTGCATAGTAAAAGTTTACCAATCTGGCCTATCTCAACATCGCTGCACGCTTTGCTAAATAAGTTTGTAGAATATGGTCAAACCCCTCATTTATATCAGCTTCTACAAAATCAATTTTATACTGGCCGCATTTTAATTTGATGGCTTCAGTATATTCCGAGATTTTTTTTAGATACATTTCTTTCACCTGGTTGGGATTTAGTTTGATCTCCTGCTTGGTTTCGATATCTATAAAATGATGTGGACGATTTTCGAATTCAAAATCCAGTTCCTTCCTTTTATCAGTTACATGAAATAAAACTACATCATGTTTCTTGTACTTTAAATGTTGAAGGGATGCGAAGATGGCTTCCAAGTTAGAATGATCTTCAAACATGTCACTGAATATAACTATCAGTGAACGACGGTGAACAATTTCAGCTACCTGATCCAGGGCTTTAGCAGATTGTGTATTTGAAGTTTCTTCATACACACCTTTATCCAATAATGCTTCCAGTTCATGGTACATTACTTTTTGTTGAGCCGGATTACTTTTGGCGGGATAATGTTTATGAATCTCTTTATCAAAAAAAGTAATGCCGATAGCATCGCGTTGATTTTTCAATAACTGAATCAAGGCTGCCGCAGCATATACGGAAAATGATAATTTATTTAAACTGTTTTCCTTTTTCTTCTCTAAAGGAAATAACATGGAATTTGAAGTATCAATAATGATCTGGCAACGCAGATTGGTTTCTTCTTCGTAACGCTTAATAAATAATTTATCAGTCTTACCAAATAGTTTCCAATCAATGTGTTTGGTGCTTTCGCCTTTATTATAAATGCGATGTTCTGCAAACTCAACAGAAAATCCATGAAACGGGCTTTTATGCAACCCTGTAATAAAGCCTTCCACTACTTGTTTGGCAAGCAGTTCAAGCTTTGAAAATGGCTCTATCAATTCACGGTTGATCATATTATAAAAATACGGTTTTTATTATTGGATTCAAATCAGGATTAAAAGACAGTTTAGTAATTAGGTATTTTGGGCGTGTCCCTGCAACGAGACAGCAGGGCCAGGCTTTACGCGGACACGCCCACATCTTTTATATTGATACATAAAACAAAAAACCCCTGAGCATTGCCCAAGGGTTTT
>JANPOX010000077.1:0-1666 GCA_031428235.1 Bacteroidia bacterium
CCATAACGACTTTTAAAGACTCCAATTTAGTGCTTGGCTCAAATGGGACAGTTTATTACAAAATTGTTATGAATCTTGCAGATAGGATAATTCCTTCTAATGAGGTACAGACATCCCTGGATGGTTTTTCAATCACCTATAATTCAAATGGTACTTCTAATAACTGGCAGATAACCCCCTTTCCTGAAAAAAACCTATTGTATATAGGCAATAATAGTTTTAGGACTATTAGTGTTATTGATTATTCACAAAAAAAACTTCTCAAAACTGCGTCCTTTAACCAATTTGGGATGTTATGCCCGGTCATGAATAACGGAAATGCTGAGTTATTTATACTAAATAATAATAATATGGGTATTTCATGTTATGACGGTTTAACACTTATGAGTAAATATACTATTAACTTATCAGCTTATTCGATCAATGATTTTAAGGTGAAGGATAATTATATGTACGTTTTATACAAGACTAATTATTATACAGCAAAAATCCGTACGTATGATCTTACTACGCAATTAGTAGTTGGCGAAAAAACAGTTTATACTAGTGTTAATAAAGTGCCATACGGCCTCAGCCTGTTTATTGGAAGCCAAACAAATAAACTGTTTATTAAGTATTATGTGGAAACATACAATTCCCAGGGATATTATGTTTATAAAAACACATGCGCAAACTATAATATCATTAATTACATGCCAACGGATAGCGTGGTTATCTCCCACCCGCTAGTGATCCAGGATTCAATTAATGGCACAAATTTTTATTATATTAAACCATCACCCGATGGAAAGTATTTAACCTGTAATGCAAAAGGAGATATTCTTTCTCTAGAAGATAATAGTCTACACAACTTACAATCAGGAACTAATGTTAATCCACAGGTAGTTTACTCAAACAACGGTAATTATTTAATAGGAAAACCAAATGATAACAACAGTATTTCTAATTTAATTGATGTGTTTTCCCTTCCAAATTTTAATCTGGTAACAAGTATTAAAAGTCCAAATCCAATATTGAGTCAAAATTCAATGATTAAGGATGATTTTTTAGATAATGATTCATTGGTTTCCTATAATGTAAAACATACATTCTTGAATAGTCAAACAAAGAGTGTATTAACTGTTTTTTTTAAAAAGTTTAATTAGAAATGAACTTTTAATTAATTTTCTGTAAAATGTGAAATACTATTTGTTTTTTTATACAAGTAACGATTTAAAACTTACCGTAATTTCGTTAAAAAAAGGGATGAAGAAAATATATAGTGTGCTTTTGCCTCTTCTTATTTTACTGTGTTTTTCTTGTAAAAAAGAAATGCCTCTTAGTCCTGGTTTGGAATTGTCAGCGGCATCTGAAAACAACAGTGTTATTTTGAACTGGTCTCCTGTTTTATTGAGTGGTTTTAAAAGTATAAATATCTACCGCTCTGTTTCTCCAATTCCTGATCCGCTGTTCAACAAATCAATCAATGCAACCTTATTGATAGGAACAGTTACCGATAAAACCATAACCACTTACAAAGATTCTAATCTTGTGCTGGGCTCAAGTGGTACACTTTATTACAAGATTGTTATGAATCTTGCAGATCGGATTATTCCGTCAAATGAAGTACAAACATCTTTGGATGGTTTTTCCATTACCTATAATTCAAATGGTTTTGTCAGCAATA
>JANPOX010000078.1:0-8474 GCA_031428235.1 Bacteroidia bacterium
TATTATTCCAGGAATTAATAATCATGAAGTATCAAATGTGATTGAACAAGCTGCCGCTGCAGGAGCAACCACCGCTGGTATTACAATTGTGAGATTAAATGGTTCTGTAGAACATATATTTAAAGATTGGTTAGTTAAAAATTTCCCTGATAGAGTAGATAAAGTTTGGAATCAAATTATGGAGTGCCATGGTGGTAAAGTGAGTGATTCCCGAAAAAGCATTCGCATGAAAGGAGAGGGAAAAATCGCAGAATCCATTATGCAACTATTTAAAGTATCCAAAGACCGCTTTATGCCTAATGCTTCGAGTTTTGAATTTAATATTTCCGATTTTAATTATAAGGCTGGCGATAAACAATTGAGTTTGTTTTAGGGGATCTTTTAATTATCGCAGATGTAAAGGGATATAAAGACAACTGAAGTCTTAGGGATTTGTCCATTAGTGTGCTTACAAATCCACCAGGGCCACTAAAAACTTTTCTATTTTTAATTTCATTTCTTTAGGCGAGCAATCGTAATTATTAAATAACACAGAGAAGGCCAGTTCTTTTCCTGCTTTTGTTTTTACGTAACCACAATAACCTCTTGCCCTGTTGATGTAACCTGTTTTAGCGCGCATATTGTTTTCTGCAAATGTTCCTTTGCATAAGCTAGTCATGCTCCCGTTTTTTCCTGCAACCGGAAGGCAGCCATTAAACGAAGGATACAGTAAACTATCTCTGTAAATTTTTGATAATACTGTTGCTTGTATTTTTGTTGTGATAGTGTTTGCGCGAGATAAACCACTTCCGTCAGCCATGTGCATACCGGTCACATCAACACCTCGTTCTTTCCAGTAATTTTCTACCGCTCTTATACCATTTTGAGTAGTGCCTTGTTTCCCTGATTTTAAAGCCCCAATGGTTTTTAATAGACTTTCAGCATAATGATTATTGCTTTTGGTATTGGTGTAAAAAACTATTTGCTCAAGCTTTGGCGATTGGTAAGCGTAAATCAGTTCGTCTTTTATTCTAGGGTTTTTATATAAAGTTGATAAAGTATAATAGGCTATTGCATTTTGACTGGCCAATTCATTTTTTTTGAGAACATCTAAAAGTTCATTTCCAAAAAACAATGGCGGCTCCGGCATTTGTGCTTCCACTTCGTAATTTTTTTTATTAGGCGGAATGGTTCCTCTTATGTTTCTTTCATAACTATTAGGATCACCAAAAACAAAAGCATCATCTTCGCTACCAGAAGCAACTACATTGGATTCCTTTATGATAATTTTTTTAGAAAAATAATGTGGCGTTATCTTTTGCACAACAGCTTCACTATTTGTTGGCCCACTAGTATAAAATACTGAAAATTTATTGTCTTTATAGGATAAGCCATTTGCGCCTGCACCGAAGTAATTACCAATATCTCCCCAAATCCATGTGCTGGGTATTTCAGTATCGAAGATTGAAATATCAATTTGAACACTTCCGGTTATTTTTTTTAATCCTTTTTTCTTTAATTTTAAAACAATGTCATTTAAAAACAACGAGTCATTATCATTAAAGTAAGAAGAGTTAAAGGAAGGGTCGCCGCAGCCTTTAATTAATAGGTTGCTGTAAGTTTTACCTGTTATGGAATCAAACGTATTGGAAGAATAAAAATGTGTTTTATAAATATAATCTTTTCCCAAAATTCCCAACGCTGCAGAAGTGGTCATGATCTTCATGGTGCTCGCTGGTATTAATGCGATTTCTGAATTATATTCCCTTATAACTTTACCCGTTGATGCATCCTGTACACAAAAACCGTAGGTAGCATGTTGCAGATCTTTATCCTTTTTATAGGATTCTAAAACAATCTCTAAATTGGATTGCGCAAGTGTGTTAATAGTTAACAGAAGAGAAATACAAACAACACTCAATCTCATAAAAAATTATTTTATCTCACATTTGTAAGTATAAGAGCCATAGCTTTGTCCAATGGATTTTCCATAATCGTTGCAGCTAGTGTTAGCATTAGAATTGGTAGAGTTTGTAATGGTTTGTGAATAAACATCACCATTAACATTACAGGTGCAGTTCCAATCTTTTTTTTTACAAGACGTTAACATAAAAAAACTGGCGGCTAAAAGGAAAGTTGTTTTCATATATGATGTTACATAATTATTAGGTTGTATAAAAATATCTAATTTTTAAGATGATATTATGATTTATCATTTTTGTTTTTAACTTTATGCAACTCAAAACGATAATAATGGTTTATGCCAAATACATCATTCGCTTTTAAGCAATTTACCATTAACCAAGACAAGTGCGCCATGAAAGTAGGGACAGATGCTGTTTTGTTGGGCGCATGGGTATCTCCGGATGACTGCAAACAAATTTTGGATATTGGTACCGGAACAGGGCTAATTGCTCTCATGTTAGCACAAAAAACAAATGCGCATATTGATGCTATTGATATTGATGAAAACGCTTTTATTCAGGCTCAGCAAAACGTAAATGAAAGTAAATTTTCCGGCCAGATTACTGTTATCCATTTATCCCTTCAGGAATATTCTAATTCAACAGAGAAAAAATATAACCTTATTGTCACCAATCCTCCTTATTTTGAGCAATCTTTAAAATCAAGCGACGAACAACGTTCTTTTGCCAGGCATGCCGATGTATTGCCTTTTGAAGGCCTCATTGATGGGGTGATTAAACTCCTTGATCAGAAAGGGAAATTTTGTCTGATCCTTCCCACTCTGGAAGCTGAAAAATTCAGGGTAATGGCGCAAAAAAAAGGATTATTTCTCTCGAAGTTATTAAGAGTAAAATCCAAAGTCAACAAGGATACTGATAAACGTTATGTGATGCAATTTGAAATTACTCCAACTGAATTTTCAGAAAATACCATTGCTATTGAAGAAGAAGAGCGGCACCAATACACCACAGATTATAAAGAGTTGACGCAGGATTATTACATCAATTTTTAACAAAATTATTGTCTGATTTTCTTTTATTTTCCTATCTTTAAAACGTAACAAAATTTCTTATGCAAAAAACAATAGTCCTATGCCTTAGCCTGCTGTATTTAAACATTTCAGCGCAAGACACCGTAAAAATTAAAACTGCTTTAACCACAGATCAGGAAGCGGAAAATGCCTATAACTCAGGCTTAGAAATGATCGCGAAAAAAGATTATAATATGGCAATTGAACTTTTTACAAAAGCCATTTCTTTTAAACCGAACTTCGATAAAGCATATACCAGCCGCGGTTTTTCCAGATATGGGGCCAGATCATTTGATATATCCATTGAAGATTATAATAAAGCTTTGACAATAAACCCTATGAATGTAGATGCAATGTTTGGAAAGGCACAAAGTTTTTATGCCATCAATAAAAAGGATTCGTGTGTAAGTTATTTAAGCAAAACAACATTTATTGATGATAAATATAGTAAAGCCTACTACCTGAGCGGACAAATAAATTTTGAAGCTGGTGATTATAAATATGCCATTTCAGAATATGACAAGGCAATTGCCGCGAAACCTGATTATGCATATGCTTATAATGATAGAGCTTCAGCGAAAAAGCAATTGGGTGATGATGCAGGTGCAATTGTTGATTATGAAAAAGCTTTAGCATTAGATTCTAAATTATTTTTCGCTTATAATAACCTGGGTTCCTGCAAGCGTAACAAAGGTGATAACGCTGGTGCTGTTGAGGCTTATAACAAGGCCATCAATTTAAAATCAGATTATTACATTGCTCTCAATAACCGCGGGACTGCTAAATTAAATCTGAATGATTATGCGGGTGCTATTGCTGATTTTGATGCGGCACTCAAACAAAAACCGGGATATACTTTAGCTATGAATAATATGGCTTCTGTTTATATAAAAAAGAAAGATTATAAATCAGCTACTGAATGGGCAAATAAAGCAATTTTGGCTGATGCTAAATTAGGTGCTGCTTATGTAAACAGGGGAATTGCCAAACAAATGCTGAAGGATGAAGATGGCGCTTGTGCAGACTGGAAAAAAGCAGCAGAGTTTGGTGCGGCTGAAGGAAAAAGATATACTTCAGGTTTTTGCGATTAATACATAAATAAAATATTATTACGGACTCATTCTACTCGACTTATGAATAAAATATATAAAATAACAACACTTATTCTTTTTGCAGCTTCCATTGCTATGGCGCAAAATGTTGAATTTGAAAAATCTAATTTTCCTGATAAGAAAGACCTTTTGAAAGAGGCTCGGAAAAATCTTGATGAAGGAAGGGAAGCATTTGAATTAGGAAAGAAAGAATATGACTTCATTCTTGAAGGATATGTTTCTAAAAATAAATATTACCCTGTAAGCCGCAAAGATTACCAGCGGGCCGGTGATATTTATTTTAAACAGTCTCAGCCTTTTTTAATGAAAGCCCAGGATTTTAATCCTAATAATGCTGTATTAAATTATATGTTAGGCGTTATTAATTTCAACCTGAATCCCCAGTCAGATGCGGCTTCAAAGTATTTGGAAAAGGCTATTTCTTTTAATGGAAAAATTCCGGCAGACGCTGCTTATTTTGCAGGATGGGCTTTTCAATTTCAGTTAAAATGGGATGAAGCAATTAGATATTACCAGCTTTATTTAAATTTATTAAATACTGATCCAAAAGAAAATGCGATCGCCATTGAGGATGTTAACAAAAAAATTAACGAATGTAAGGTTGGAAAGACAGAGATGGCAACTCCTCAGCGTATTTTTGTGGATAATTTAGGGACTACAATTAATACCTCTTATCCTGAATACAGTGCCTTTATTTCTGCCGATGAATCGATGATGGTTTTGACAGCGCGTCGTGAAAATTCAACAGGAGGGAAATTAGATGAAGGAGATAACTGGCCTTTTGAAGATCTATATCAGTCATTTAAGGCGAATGGTAAATGGACACCAGCCCAAAATTTCGGGCCATTGGTAAATAGCCCTGAACATGATGCTACAGCTGGTTTATCAAGTGATGGAACAACCATGTTTATTTTTAAATTTAAAGAAAAAGATGGAGGTGATATTTACCAAAGTAATTTAGTAGGTAATTCCTGGAGTAAACCCGAGCATTTAAATAAAAATATTAATTCAAAATGGCACGAATCTTCCGTGAGTTTATCTTACGATTCTAAACGTTTATATTTTATCAGTGATAGAGAAGGGGGTTTAGGTGCAGGTGATATTTATTATTCTGATAAGGATGTTAAAGGAGAATGGGGCCCAGCAGTGAATGTGGGACCATCCTTAAATACAAAATATGGTGAAGAGGGTGTATTTATTCACCCTGATGGTAAAACCATTTATTTTAGTTCAAAAGCTCATAAAACCATGGGTGGTTATGATGTATTTAAATCAACCTTTGAAAATGGTAAATGGACCGAGCCCGTAAATCTTGGTTATCCATTAAATGGCCCAGATGATGATGTCTTTTTTGTAATCAGTGGTAGTGGTAACCATGGTTATTTTGCATCTTCTAAACAAGGGGGTTACGGTGATAAAGATATTTACAAGATCACTTTCTTAGGACCTGAAAAACCACCGGTAACTATGAATGAGGATAACCTATTAGCCAGTGTGGCTGCTCCTGTAAGCGAATTTAAAGCAGAAAAAATTGTGAGCTCCGGACCGAAAATGACTATTTTAAAAGGATTTATTTTTGATGCAAAAACTAAACAATTATTGGAAGCAGCTATTGAATTAGTTGATAATACATTGAATCAAGTGATCGCAACTTTTAAATCCAATAGTACAACCGGAAAATATTTAGTGTCTTTGCCTTCAGGTAAAAATTACGGTATTGCGGTAAAAAGGGAAGGCTATTTATTTCACTCAGAAAATTTTGATTTAAAATCTTCTGAAGAATTCCAGGAAGTAGAGAAGAACATTGAAATGAAACAAATTGAGGTAGGGCAGTTCATTGTTTTAAAAAATATTTTCTTCGATTTTGATAAGGCAACCATTCGTCCTGAGTCTGCCAATGAATTGGATCGTTTGATTGGATTATTAACTGATAATCCAACATTAAAAATTGAATTGGGCAGCCATACCGATAGTAAAGGAAGTGATGTGTATAACCAAAAATTATCACAATCCCGGTCTCAATCAGTAGTTACTTATCTAATAGGAAAAGGCATATCCACTAATCGATTAGTAGCCAAAGGATACGGTGAAACTGCACCAGTAGCCACGAATGATACTGATGAGGGGCGTCAGGAAAACAGAAGAACGGAGTTTAAAATCCTGAGTAAATAAGTTATTTTTTTGTTGAACCTTTATTTACCAATAAATATGTAATATTTATTCTTTCATTGTGTACGTGTCCTGGCTTAAATTAGCGGATTTTTGCAATAAAACTTACTAAGAGTTTTATTTTAAATAAGCATTTCGTTTTAAATTAATTAATTCATTTTTTATATTATTACATTAGAGTAAATTTTAACTATATGACTACAGAACAACCTACTAAAAAGAAAAGCCTTTTAAAAAGAATACTAAAATGGTCGGGTATAACATTTTTAATATTGCTGATCCTCATTATTACAGCGCCATTTTTGTTTAAGGACAAAATTGTTGAAATTGTAAAAAAGGAAGCCAATAAAAATTTAAATGCCAAAGTAGATTTTGGAGATTTTGACCTGACTTTGTTTAGCTCTTTTCCTGATTTCAGGTTTAAGATACAAAAAGTGAGCGTTATTAATATAGCACCATTTGAAGGCGATACACTTGCCTACGTTAAAGAACTATCCTTTGATTTGAATATTAAGAGTGTGATTAGTGGTGATAAATACCAGATAAATTCCGTAGTAATTGATGAGCCTATCATTAATGGTATTGTAATGACTGACGGTAAAGCAAACTGGGACATTGCCAAAGCCAGCACTGATAGCACTGCAGCCCCCACTGATACAAGCGCAACTAAATTTGCTTTGAAATTGAAGTCACTCAAAATTAACCATGCTAACATTTCCTATAATGATATGCAGGGAAATATGTCGGCTGTTTTAAAAGACATGAACTATACCATGAGCGGTGATTTCACCCAGGATGTTTTTACTTTAAGTAACTTATTAGAGATCGCTGAAATGTCCTATAATATGGGTGGTGTTGGTTATCTCAATAAAGCAAAAACACGTTTTAAGGCAGATCTTGATATGGATATGCCAAACATGAAATTTACTTTTAAAGAAAATGAATTCAGCTTAAATGATTTGGCTTTAGCTTTTGATGGTTTTGTAGCGATGCCTAAAGAAGACATAACAATGGATATTAAATTTGGCGCTAAACAAACAGAATTTAAATCTATTCTTTCGTTGATTCCAATTGTATATTCAAAAGATTTTAAAGACGTTACAACTTCAGGTAAGTTAACGTTAGATGGTTTTGCCAAAGGAACCATGCACAGCGAAAAAGACAGTACAAAAAATACGTATCCGTCATTCGACTTGAAGCTGATCATTGCAGATGCAATGTTTAAATACCCTTCTTTACCAAAATCAGTAAACAACATTAATATCGATGTACATGTGGCGAATCCGAAAGATTACCTGGATGCAACAGTGATCGATGTGAATAAATTCCATCTTGAAATGGCCGGAAACCCTATTGATATGTGGGCGCATGTAAAAACACCAATTTCTGATCCTGATTTAGCTGCTGAAATTAAAGGTACAATTAACCTGGCTTCAGTTAAGGAATTTATCCCCATGGAAAAAGGAGATGAAATGAGCGGAGTTGTAAAAGCGGATGTTGCCGCTGCAGGCCGAATGAGTAGCCTTGATAAAAAGGAATACGACAAATTTAAAATGAGTGGTACACTTGAAATAGATAAAATGAATTACAAAACAACTACACTTCCATATGATGTGTTGTTGAATACCCTAAAGCTGAATTTTACTAACCAGTTTGTTGAGCTTGCAGCTTTTGATGCCTTGATGGGTAAATCTGATATCAAGGCTAATGGTAAGATCGATAATTTTATGCAGTATATCTTTAAAGACTCTTTAATTGTAGGACATTTTAATGTGCAGTCAAATCTGATGGATTTGAATCAGTTAATGAGTTCATCTTCCTCCACAACAACTGCTGCTCAACCCCCAGCGGCAGATACTGCAGCGACAAAAGTAGCAGAAGTTCCTGCAAATATTGATTTTATTTTAAATGTAAACATTACCCAGTTATTGTATGATAACCTGGTTATTGATAACATGAACGGGAACATAGAAATCAAAAAGCAAAAAGTAGATATGACCAATTTAAAATTGGGAGTTTTAGGAGGCAGTGTTTTAATGAACGGTTATTATGAAACCACTAATCCTAAAAGGCCAACAGTTAATATGGATTTTAAAGTAGATAATTTTGATATACAAAAAACATTTGCTGCCTTTAATACAGTTCAAAAAATTGCACCAATCGGACAATATGCAAAAGGAATGTTCACTGCAACACTTGAACATTTTAAAGCTGACTTA